>CACYDK010000205.1 GCA_902773155.1 uncultured Ruminococcus sp. | reverse complement strand
TTTCCCCCGCCGCTCGGCGGGGGATTTTTTTGTATTTGTCGTAATAACCTAAAAAACCCGGCGGCCTAAACCGTCGGGTTTCAAATTACATATTTATCGTGTATGGAAGGCGCTTATGAGCTCTGCCAAAAATTGCTGGATCAGCGTGATATCTCTTACATCCACAAAACCGTCGCCGCTTACGTCGGCGCTCTCAAGCTGAGGATCGATCAGCTCGCGAGCCATAACGAGGTGCTTCGCGATTGCCGTAGCGTCGGTAATGTCGATTTTGCCGTCCATATTGACGTCTCCCAAAACGACCATCTTTTCCGGTATACGATAGTATTTAAGGGCTGGAAAGTCGTTTGGATCAATGTGTTTAAAGCCTGTAAAATCCTTATCGAGCTCAATTATCTCGATCTCGCCCCTGAACGGACACTCGCCGGATTGCTCCGGAAACTCTCCGGGCTCGGGGTTAGAGTAAACTATTCGCTTTTCGCGCGGATAGTAAGTCCATTTTATCAGTGCGTTTCCGGACGAAATGTGCTCGACAGCGGGCAATGTGGGTATAGCCTCGACGGCTGTGGAGTCGTCGGGAGAACCCTCTGACGGAGCTTCGGTGTCCGGCTGAGGCTCGTCGGTTTCGTAAGGCTCGGTGTTCTCAACGCCCGGGGGAGTCTGAGTGAACTCCGTAGACTCGCTCTCCTGACCGGCGCCCGACTCGGAAGGAGATTCGGATTCCGGGATTTGAGCGGAGCCTTCTTCCGTCGGTTCTGTCGCCGAGGAAGCGGCGGAGGGCTGTGTTGTGGTCGTCTCACTTTCGGAGGGCCCGCTGAACTCAGTAGGTTCGCTCGTTTCCGGCTGAGCAACCGATCCTCCGGTCGGGAGCTCCTCACCGCCCGAATAATCCTCCTCGGAAATAGGAAATCTGGAGAGATATTCGTCGCTCAAAAACTTGCTGTCCGGCGTATGATCGGAAAGGCTCCTGCTTCCCTTGAGAAAATATGCGTCGTTGTTTTTGGCGGTCGATGCAAAGGTAATGTCAAGATAATAGTATTTTGAGCCGATTTTTACAGTATTCCACGCGTGAGCTCCGTTCGGAACATTTCCGGAAATGATCCTTGAAGAGAGACCGGCCTCATGCGCAAGTCGGTAGAAGAGCAGGCTGTAGCCCTCGCAGACCGCGGTTCCGTTTATTAACGCCGCATAGGCCGTAAACTGCGGAATGTAGTTCGGGTCGGTGTAATGACCCCAGTCGTAGCTTACGTGAGAGGCGACATACTCATAGATCTTACGCGCCTTTTCAGCCTCGGAAAGACCATCGAGACCAAGCGAGCTAAGTACGATCGGTACGGCGTCGCTGAGCTCCTGCTCCTGTTCGAGAGTCGTGCGGTACTCGATTTCGAGCTCATAGCTAAGCCTCATTGGACTTGATCTGGTGTAGGCGTAGCCGTAGCTTATGCTTATGTAGCTGTGTTCGAGGTAATCGCCTTCCTCGGGATCATCTGTGTAGTCGAAAATACGGTCAATGATCGCGTCCATAGCGGCTTGGTGGTCGGTTTCGAAAAAATAAGTCATTCCCTCGATAGTCGTGGCTCGCTGTTTCATCTGCGAGCGGATATACTTGGCCGCTGAAAGGATCCGGTCGGAGTCCGAGGCCGCGTCGGCCGAGACTATACTGCCGGAAAGCGCGCAGATCAAAAGCAGTAGGGAGAGCGCAATAGATATGGTGGATTTAAGCCGTTTCATATTGATTCTCCTTCCTGTGTCTTTAATTAATTTTATCACAGATCACGGAAGTATACAATCAAAAAAATCCTTGGAAATTTTGGATATAATACACAAAAAATAATCCTTATCTTCTGTAACGCCCTTTCGAATCCCGCCGAGCTTTTTCAGCCAAAACAAAAGGGTCCCGAAGGACCCTTTTGTTTTGGCTGAGCCGGCGGGATTCGAACCCACGAGTGCAGGAGTCAAAGTCCTGTGCCTTACCGCTTGGCGACGGCTCACCGACTTCTCCATTATATCATAATTAATCTAAAAGTCAACAAATTCACTTGCTTTTTTCGAAATGTGTGATATACTGAATCTAACGATATTTAACCCCTTCGGTTCCGCGAGGATTAATAGGGAAGACGGTTCGAGTCCGTCGCAACAGCCATTACCGTATTTAGCCTAAAGAAAGCATATGCCACTGAGAAATTGGGAAGGCGCTTTGTAATATACGGCTATAAGTCGGGAGACCTGCCGAAGCTGTGTTTTATCTACTGTTCTTGGGCAATGGAGAATCAGTATTAAGCCGATAGGCTTGCTTTTCCGCGCCCTTTTATGGGTCTATTTTATTTTACGGAGGTTTTAATGATGAAAAGAATTATCTCAATTGCGCTCGCGCTCTTATTGCTCGCGTCCTGCGCGGCAGTTTCCGCGGCGGCGGCCGATGTTCCCGAGTACGTTGTACGTATCGAGG
>CACYDK010000204.1 GCA_902773155.1 uncultured Ruminococcus sp. | reverse complement strand
CGGAATGCTGTACAAGGAGCTCGGACTAAAGGACAAGCTTAAGGAAATGTCCGACGAGGAACAGCTAAGGCTTCTCTCGACCGACGGAATGCTTGTAAAACGCCCGCTGTTAATTGACGGCGAGTCCGTGCTTTGCGGCTTCAAAGAGAAGGAATGGGAGGAAAAGCTATGAGCGAGATGATCGACAGAATCAACGAGCTCGCGCGAAAAAAGCGCGCCGAGGGACTCACCCCGGAGGAACAAAAGGAACAGAAGGAGCTTTATGCAAAATACCTAAAAATCTTTCGCGGTAATATGGAGCGTCAGCTCGAAAACACCGACGTGGAGTACCCCGACGGCACCGTTGTTCCGTTTAAGGACGTAAAAAACCGTAAACCGTGATTTTTTTGTTAGACGTTTTTGTAAAACTGACGGGCTCGTTTTCGTGATATCCCACATAGAAACGGTTATTTTTGACCCTGCGTTTAGTTAGGTATCTAAACTTTTAACTTGTAAGCAATTTTTATTTGCAAAATGTGAATTTTCGTGATATACTTATGCAATATTAATAAATGTTTTAAATTGGCGGTGATTTTTATGCCAAGTTTTACCAAAGACGCTATAAAGAAAACCTTTATGGAGCTTTTGAACAAGAAACCGATTAACAAAATAACGGTTAAGGATATTGCTCAGGAATGCGGAATCAACCGAAATTCGTTCTACTACCACTTCAGCGATATACCCTCGCTTCTCGAGGAGATTTTCACCGAGGAGGCCGAGCGGCTCATTAATTCCGACGTCGCCTACAGCTCGATTTACGAGCAGCTCATCTACGCAATCCAGTTTGCTATCGACAACAAAACTGCGCTCTATCACATCTATAACTCCGCCAACCGCGAAATGTTTGAGATCTACCTCGACAGGATCTCCGAAAAAGCTGTCAGCGATTACATCGACAATATGAGCCACAACTACAACATCTCCCCCTCTGACAAGGTCGTTATGGTGCTTTACTACAAGTGTATGCTGGTGGGCTTTGTGATCGACTGGCTCGGCTCAAATATGAGCTACAACATAACCGAAAAGCTAAAACGCATCTGCGAGCTGTTTGACGGCTCAATGCAAAACGCCTTTAGACGCTGTGAGCAGAGGAGCAAAATCGTGCGTCTTGATGAGCGCAGAGGCTAATTAGACAAACAGTACTTCGTGCCTAGTTTTTAGGCACGATTTTTTTTGTGTCTGTTTATTGTCACTTTGCCATGAGTTATAATGCAAATATAGAATAAATCATTGGAAAGGAAAGGATAACAATGAAATTCGGAAAAGCGGTTGTTAAAAGCCGCATAGTGATTCTTGTTGTCGCTGTCGCGCTGATGATTCCGTCGCTGTTCGGTATGATCTTCACCAGGGTAAACTACGATATGCTGAACTATCTGCCCGAAAGCCTCGACACTGTAAAGGGTCAGAATTACCTGATGGATGACTTTGGCAAGGGCGCGTTCTCGTTCATAATAGTCGAGAATATGGACGCAAAGGACATCGTCAAGCTCGAGAACAAGATCAAGAAGGTTGATCACGTGGATACGGTGCTCTGGTACGCCGACATAGCGGACTTGTCCGTTCCGATCGACGTACTCCCTGACAAGGTCCGCGACGCCTTTAACGCCGGAGACTCAACCCTGATGGCTGTATTCTTCGACACCTCGACCTCGGCCGACGAAACGATGGAGGCGATCTCCCGGATCCGCGAGATTTCGGGCGAACAGTGCTTTGTCTCCGGAATGTCGGCTATGGTAACGGATATGAAGGAGCTGTGCGAACGCGAGGAGACGATATACGTCGCGATCGCCGTAGTGCTCGCCGTAGTTGCGATGATGCTCTTTATGGACAACTTCATCATCCCGTTCGTATTCCTGCTCAGTATAGGAATGTCGATACTGCTCAATATGGGCTCAAACTACTTCTTCGGAGAGATATCATACATCACAAAGGCGCTCTCCGCGGTATTACAGCTCGCCGTAACTATGGACTACTCGATCTTCCTGTGGCACAGCTACGAGGAGCAAAAGCAGAATCACCCCGACCATAAGGACGCTATGGCGAACGCGATCAAGGAAACCGTGCTCTCCGTAACAGGAAGCTCGATCACCACTGTCGCGGGTTTTATAGCCCTGTGCTTTATGAGCTTCACCCTGGGACGAGACCTGGGTATAGTTATGGCAAAGGGCGTGGTTCTCGGAGTACTGGGCTGTGTAACGGTTTTGCCGGCGCTCATTCTCCTGCTCGACAAGCCGCTCGAAAAAACAATGCACAAAGCCCTCATACCGCCTCCTAAGAAGCTCGCAAAGGGCATAGTAAAAATCTTCCCCGTGTTCCTCGTGCTGTTCCTTATTCTTACAGGCCCCGCTCTCTACGGCTACAGCAGGACTAACGGCGAGGTTTACTACAACTTCTCCAGAAGCCTGCCGAAGGATATGGCGAACGTAATCGCCAATACCAAGCTCGAGGAGGAATTCGGAATAGGTACCACTCATATGGTGCTTATAGACTCTAAGCTCGACAACACCGACGTTCACAATATGACCAAGGAGCTTGAAAAGGTAAAGGGCGTTAAATACGTGCTCGGGATCGAGAGCCTTGTTGGCTCGATGATCCCCGAGGAAATGCTTCCCGAGTCGATCACAGACGTGCTGAAAAGCGACAAATGGGAACTTATGCTGGTAAACTCGGACTACAAGCCGGCCACCGACGAGGTTGCGGCTCAGATCAAAGGCCTTAATGAGGTTATCAAGAAATACGATAAAAACGGTATGCTCATCGGAGAAGCCTCGTGCGTAAACGATATGATAGATATCACAAACGTCGACTTCCGGGTAGTTAACATAATCTCTATCCTCGCGATATTCCTTATTATCGCTATCGTAGAAAAGAGCATTTCGCTCCCGTTCATACTCGTCGCGGTCATCGAGTTCGCGATATTCATCAACCTCGGTATCCCCCATTACCTGGGCGAATCGCTCCCGTTCATCGCTCCGATTTGTATAAGTACGATCCAGCTCGGAGCCACGGTTGACTATGCGATTCTTATGACCACGCGCTACAAGAAGGAACGCTCGCTCGGAAACGAAAAGCGCGAGTCAATAATTACGGCGCTCAAGGTCTCGATCCCCTCGATCATCGTCAGCGCGATGGGACTCTTCGCGGCGACGATCGGAGTCGCGATATATTCCGACGTCGATATGATAGGTTCGCTGTGTCTGCTTATGGCAAGAGGCGCGATAATCAGTATGTTCTGCGTAATCCTCGTCCTGCCGGCTATGTTTATGCTTTTCGACAGGGTGATAGGCGCCACGACGATCGGCTTTAGAAACAAGGAGAAAAATCTTAAGGGAGGAAACAATCAATGAGTATCAGAAAATACGCTCCGAGAGTCCTCGCCGTAGTACTCTCGATGACAATAATCTGCAGTGTAATAGGCTTTGCCGCATACACCGCGGGAGCCGAAAAAAGCTCGGTTCAAAAGCCCTCGGCTAACGCTTCCGAAGGCGATACAACGACCTCCTCGAGCTCAGGAAAGCTCACCAAGGAGGAGACCGTCTACGTCATAGCCGACGCAAAGGGCGAGGCGAAGAAGGTTATCGTCAGCGACTGGGTAAAGAATCCGGAAAAGCTTGACTCGATCGACGACAAATCCGACCTTAAGGACATCAAAAACCTCAAGGGTAAGGAGACCTACGAGCTCGACAAGGACAATATGCTCGTATGGGACGCCAAGGGCAAGGACATTTACTATCAGGGCACATCGGAAAACGACGTCCCCGTAGACCTCTCGGTATCATATGAGCTCGACGGAAGAGCCGTAAGCCCCGAGAACCTTGCCGGAAAAAGCGGCAGACTCACTATGCGCTTCGACTATAAAAACAACAAATACGAAACGGCTGTTATAAACGGCAAGGAAGAAAAAATCTACGTTCCCTTCGTTATGCTTACCGGAATGCTCCTCGACAACGACAAGTTCTCGAACGTTGAGGTCAGCAACGGTAAGGTCATAAACGACGGAAGCCACACGATAGTCGCAGGCTTCGCGCTTCCCGGAATGAACGAAAGCCTCGGCCTCGACACAGACGAATTCGACATCCCCTCCTCCGTCGAGATCACCGCCGACGTTAAGGATTTCGAGCTCACTACCACTCTCACTCTCGCAACGAACGACGTTTTCAACGACATCGACACCGATAAGCTGGACGAAAAGTTTGACGAGCTCAACGATAAGCTCAACAAGCTCACGGAAGCCACAGATAAGCTGATCGACGGCTCATCTCAGCTCTACAAGGGTATCCACACCCTGCTCAAAAAATCCGACACTCTCGTAGAGGGCGTTAAGAGCCTCGCGGCCGGAGCCAAAAAGCTCAGCGGCGGCGTATCAGACCTTGACGCCGGAGCCGGAAAGCTTGAGAAGGGCACAAAGAAGCTCAACAAGGGCGCGAAAGGCCTCAGCGACGGAGCTGTTTCGCTCGACGGCGGAGTTTCCGAGCTTGAAAACGGGATCAACCAGCTTTCTACAGGTCTCTCCACCCTTTCCTCAAACAGCGAAAACCTCAGAGACGGCGCTAAGAAGGTATTCAACTCCCTCCTCTCGACAGCCGACAGCCAGCTCAAGGCCGCGGGACTCGAGGTCGAAAAGCTCACGATCGAAAACTATTCCGAAATACTCGCCGGAGTTCAGAGCTCCTTAAGCGAGGAGAACGTACGCGCTCTCGCCTACAACAAGGCTCTTGAAACCGTAACCGCCACGGTAAAATCCTCCGAGGCCATAATAAAGTCTCAGGTTGAGGCCGCGGTAAAAGAGCAGGTTCTGACAGGCGTTCTCGCGAAAATAGGACTTGAGCTCACCGCGGAACAGTACAACGCGGCCGCGGCAGCAGGACAGATCGACGCTGAAACTCAGGCCAAGATAAACGGCGCGATCGAGCAGCAGATGGCCTCTGATCAGATTAAGGCCACAATTGCAACAAAAGTCGAGGAAACGATCAACAACCTCGTCACCGAGAATATGAAGTCCTCCGAGGTAACATCACAGATTGAAGAGGCCGTCAAATCCGCCGCTTCGGGCGCAGGCGCGATCACCGAGCTCAAAACTCAGCTCGATTCCTATAATCAGTTCTACCAAGGAGTCGTTTCCTACACCTCGGGCGTAGACAGCGCTTCCTCCGGCTCTACAAAGCTCGTCGCCGGCTCCGGCCAGCTCAAATCCGGTTCCTCACAGCTTGCCAAGGGTTCAAAAGCACTTAAGAAGGGCACAAAAACCCTGAAAAACGGCGTTGTCGAGCTCAAAAAGGGTACCTCTCAGCTCAAGAGCGGCTCGATCGCCCTTGTAGAGGGAGCCGAAAAGCTCGTAACCGGCACAGGAGCTCTTATAGGCGGAGTCAAACAGCTCGACGCGGGCGCGCTCAAGCTCTCCGACGGACTCAAGCAGTATAAGAAGGAGGGCGTACAAAAGCTCGTAGACGCCGTAAACGGCGACGCAAAGCTCCTCCTCGACCGCTTCAAGGCGATAACAAAAGCAAGCCGCGATTACAAGTCCTTCACGGGACTCGGAGACGGCATGGACGGAAAGGTAGAGTTCATCTACAAAACCGATTCCATTCAAGAAGCTTCCGACAAGAAAAGCGACGATGAATAAGCGGCGCTGATAATTGTTTTCCTTTCCCCCGAAGGCGTACGCTCCGGCGTGCGCCTTCCTTTTTTGCAGAAAATACCAAACGCTGGAAAAAAGAAAAACAAAATTTTTTATTTTTCTATAATAGAATATAAATTTCGGCTTTCTATATTATTATGGGAATGGTGAAATGTTTTTAATTCACCCCCTACTGTTCCGTTAATATTCCTCCGCGTTAATTGGGAAACCGGAGAATATAAAGATAATAATTCCTTTTGGAGGACTTTATGGGAGAGATAATACTTAAGGTCATCAGCGTTCTGGGCGGTCTGGGACTGTTTTTGATTGGTATGAAGCTGATGGGCGAGGGTCTGGAACTCGCCGCAGGCTCAAAGCTGAGAACCTTACTTGAAAAGATCACGAGCAACAAGTTTATCGCTATGCTCGTAGGCGTGCTTGTCACCGCGGTCATCCAGAGCTCATCCGCGACCGACGCGATGGTTGTCGGCTTCGTTAACGCCGGGCTAATGGATATCTACCAGTCTGTCGGAATCCTATTCGGCTCAAAAATCGGTACCACGGCGACCTCGGTACTTTTGTCGATCGACATCAAGGCCATTGTGCCGATATTTACCTTTATCGGCGCGGCAGTGATCACCTTCGCAAAGAAGAACAACTACCGCTACTACGCGCAGATCTCCGCAGGCTTCGGTATACTCTTTATGGGTATGAGCGTAATGAGCGATAACTTCAAGTTCTTAAACGGCAATCCGGTTGTCGCCGAGGTAGCCGCAAAGCTAGGAAATCCCGTGCTCGGACTTTTGGTCGGAATGGTATTCACCGGAATAGTTCAGAGCTCGTCGGCCTCCGTTGGTATTCTTATGGCGCTCGGAATGAGCGGCGTAGTTCGCATTGAGGATTGCGTATATATCATCTTCGGAATGAACGTCGGCGCTTGTATGCCGGTATTCCTTTCAGCTGCGGGAGCTAATCGCGAGAGCAAGCAGGTTGCGCTGTGCAACTTTATCACCAGCTTTATAGCGGCTATACTGATGTCGGTTATAGTTTTGCTGTTGAGCTTTACATCGTTCTCGTTGCCAAACATATTCGCGCATACTCCGCTCAACACAGCGGCTCAAATTTCAGCCGTACACATCGCCTTCAACGTAGCACGAACCATTTTCCTGCTTCCGCTGTCGAACCTCCTGATAAAGCTCACGAAGCTGATTATGCCCGACAAAAACGAGGAAGAGGACGAGATCACCGTATACCTCGACTCCCGTATTCTTACCACTCCGCCTGTCGCCGTACAGCAGACCGAAAAGGAATGCGCGAGACTCGCGAGCCTTGCAAGAGCGAGCTTCGATATGTCGCTTGAGGCTCTGCTGAATAAGGACGCCAAGGCTATCGCAAGGGTCGCTGAAAACGAGAAGGTTGTAGACAAGCTCACCCACGGCATAACGAAGTACATAGTCAAGATCAACGGTCTCGATATTATGGACTACGACCGAAAGGTCATGGGCGCGATGTACAACGCCATTCAGGATCTTGAGCGGATCGGCGACCGAAGCGAGAATATCTGCGACGCGGCCAAAAAGCTTATCGACGGCGAAGTAAAATTCTCCGAAAGCGCGATGAAGGAGCTCAGAGTGCTGTGCGAGACGGTACAGCAGATACTCGAGGACAGCTCATATATGTTCACGACTCAAAGCAAAGATCCAAACCTTACGGAGTCCGTTCTCCGCGCAGAGGATCAGATCGACGAGTACTGCGAGCTTTTCAGGCAGAACCACATCCGCCGTATTTCCAGCGGCGAATGCAACGCCGAGGCGGGAGCTCTCTTCATCGAGATCCTGACGAACCTCGAGCGCGTAGGCGACCATGCCGTTACGGTAGCGTTCTGTATTCCATATAAACACAACGCGGCGCACACTGTTCCCGCGTCGGTATAACGAAAAAGTTAAGGGCAGGCTCAACGGCCTGCCCTTGTTGCTTTTTGCGGATCGTACGGTATTTCTGCCAAATGAAAAAAATGACAGGCCTTTGTGGCCTGTCATATTGTTATTTTTCCTTAAGAAGCTTGTTGAGCTCCTCCATAAATGTATTGATATCCTTAAACGAGCGGTAAACCGAGGCAAAACGAACATAGCTTACCTCGTCGATATCCTTGAGCTCGCTCATAGCAAGCTCGCCGATTTGCTGGGTAGTGATCTCACGGTCGAGGCTTGACTGAACCTTGCTTTCGATTTTGTTCACTATTTCTTCGATCTGGTCGATAGAAACCGGCCTTTTTTCGCAGGCGCGAAGAAGTCCGTTAGTCAGCTTGTTGCGGTCGAAGCTCTCGCGGCTTTTATCACGCTTGACCACGATCACCGGAACGGTCTCGATAATTTCGTGGGTAGTAAAGCGTTTTCCGCACTTAAGGCATTCTCTTCTGCGCCTTATGCGCTCGTTATCGTCGGCCGAGCGTGAATCGATAACCTTGGACTCGACGAATCCGCAGTAGGGACATTTCATATAGACACCTCTTTCGATAAGGAGCAAAAGCTCCCGAGAGTTATTATTCATTAAAAGCATTATAACATAAAAATATAGATTTTGCAATACCTTTATGGCAAATCTGAGATAGTTCCGCTATAAGCGAATATAGCTAAGCATTTTTATTTTTCTATTGACAAATCGACCCCGTTATGATAAACTAAAATTCGCGGAAGAAACTTGGAGAGGTGTCCGAGTGGTTTAAGGAGCTAGTCTTGAAAACTAGTGATCCCGCAAGGGACCAAGGGTTCGAATCCCTTCCTCT
>CACYDK010000203.1 GCA_902773155.1 uncultured Ruminococcus sp. | reverse complement strand
CTGTTTCAACGTCACGGAGAACTTCGGCGTAAAAATCGCCGGAGTAAAAGAAATTAATAAAGCCCGGACCCGCGATTTCACAGCGTTCGAACAATGTGCCGTCAAGTTTGAGATTGTTTTTTATTGCCTGGGCAATTTTTACCGGGGCAGTGCGAAAAACTCTCGCGCCGGCCATGGCCGCGTTTGTGGCCAAGTCGCCGTTTGCGCGGTCAGCGGGAACCTCGATTATATATTCCGGAATATCAGCCCTGACCAGCTCTCCGCTGTCCATAGCCCTTTCAAAGGCGGCTGATATCGCGGCATTTAGCTGCTTTTTAGCCTTAAATAATGTGCGTGCCATAAAATCACCTTTTCTTTGTTACTTCAATATAAAATTCGTTATTAGAAATTTGTTCATTGTTGAAATCGAGCGAATACCTGACGTGAAGCCTGCCGCCGTTGTCGGAGAGGCGGTTTTCGATCGTATCGGTCGATACGCCGATAAGAATAGAGCCGACAGGAGTGTTGTAGTGGCACTGATGGCGCTTTCCGAGCTCGAGAATAAGGCGGGTATCGACCTCACCGCTTCTTATTATCGTAACTCTCTCGCTGCCATCGACCTTAACGACATTGTTCGACGATATGGAAGGATTCTCTTCGTCATATTCCTTATAGCCGATAAAGGTATGACCGTTCGGCTTAGATATGAAGCTTCCCATCGTCGTGAGCTCTACGGTTTCGTTTTCTCCGTCAACCTCTTGTATTCCTTTGACGTTTATGAGATAGTTTTTGTTGTTTTCCATTATAGTTCCTTTGAAAAAAGCTTAGTTATTTCCTTATCTATGTATGATAACATATATTGGAATATCTTGCAAGAATAAAATGAACCCCTTGAAAAATACTAATGACAATCAGTTTAACAAGGGGTGAAGTATTATGGAGAATAAGGAAATAGTAGAGCTGCCGTCGCGAAGTCAAAAAACTTTAGCCGACAGCATAAAGGGCGAGCTCTGTCCTCCGAAGGGCTCATTTAAGGAGTTCGGCGGGGATTGCGATCCACTCCCGGACGAACATTGTGGGATAAAGGGCGAGCCCGGTTAAATTGTTTTGAGTGTTGACGGCATAAATCGGGTCGTCGATACCGTTTCTTCTCGCGATAAGCCTTGCCCTTAGCTGATGGTAGCTGTCGGTTACTATGGCGAGGCTTTCGTCGAGATTTTGCTCGCTGATTATTTTTTTCGAGAAGAGGATGTTTTGCTCGGTGTTTGTGGCTTTATCCTCTTTGTAGATTCGCGAGCCGTCAACTCCGTCGGCGGTCATATTGTCGTACATACTTTCCGCTTCGCTTATGGGCTCGTTTGCTCCTTTTCCTCCGGTAACTACGGCGCATGCGTTTTGGTGCGAGTTAAGATAATCCTCAGCTGCCCTGATCCTTTGCCACAGCGCCGCGCTGGGACCGTAACTGTTGACCTGAGCTCCAAGCACGATAGCCGTAGCGGATGAATCCGCAGGAGGCTCAAATGAACTGAAAAACAATATCACAGAGCTGATTACGACCGCGTATACGGCGAAAACAACGATCACCGCATTCGCTGCTATGCGAAAGGCATTACCTATTTTAGTTTTTTTACATGCCTTTATAAAGCTCTTGTAACAGTCGTTAAGTCCGAATCTGAATATGAAACACGCGCAGATTACAATTCCCAGGATATTACCCAGATTGATCACGTTAAAGGCGATCGGAGCGCAGAACCACAGCAACATTATTATCGCCGCCAGAGTGATGATTATTCTTACAGCCTTCATATGTGGCTCCTCGTCCTGGTACCGTCGTAGAGAGAGTCCTCGTTTACCGGTACGGCTTTTTTCTGTTTAAGGCTCTCCGGAACATCCAAAAAGCGCTGGTTTTTACTGCCTCTGAACAAAAGCATAAGGCTTCTTTCTTCTAATACAAACGGTCCGTCTACCAGATAATCGAGGTTTTCCAGCAGAGCCTTCCAATCGGGATGTTCATCAAAACCGTTTAAAAGCTCCTCAAAGGTGTAGCCTGTGTAGCTCATAACATTGAGTCCGTGCTCGTGAGCCTTTTTTGCAAGCTCCGCCAGAGGCTCAGCCTGACAGAACGGCTCGCCTCCGGAAAATGTAAGTCCCTGCAGAATCGGGTTTTTTACAGCGATATTCAAAATCTTGTCTATGTCTCCCGGGTGTCTCGGCTCAAACGCCCAGGTTTCGGGGTTGTGACATCCCTTGCAGTGGTGCGGACAGCCCTGAGTAAAGAGCGTAAGTCTGATACCGGGACCGTCAACGATGCTCTCACTGACGATCCCGGATAAATTCAGTTTATTTCCCATTATACGGCTTCATCCACATATTCGCTGAGGTCGATCGCCGAGCCGACGGCGTGCTTTACGCGTTCCTCAACCTCAGAGCGTTTAGCGTCGTTGAAGCGGTCGAGAGTACCTACAAGGTAGCCTGTAATCCTGCGGATACGCTCAAAGCCCTTTCCGCCGGAGCCCTCCTTGCGTCCGCAAACCGGGCAGTAATCGCCGATGATGCCTGTGTGTCCGCATACAGGATCACGGTCTACGGGGTGGTTGATCGAGCCGTAGCCGACTCCGCACTCCTTCATCTGGCGGATGACGGCCTCAAAGGCGTCTATGTTCTGAGTCGGATCGCCGTCGAGCTCGATATAAGAGATATGACCTCCGTTTGTGAGGTTATGGTAAGGCGCTTCGATCCTGATTTTGTCGAAGGCCGAGATGTTGAAGTAAACGGGAACATGGAAGGAATTTGTGTAGTAGTTTCTGTCCGTTACTCCCGGGATAACGCCGAAACGCTCCTTGTCGAGCTTTACGAAACGTCCGGAAAGTCCCTCTGCGGGAGTTCCGATAAGAGCGAAGTTGAGCTGGTGCTTCTTAGTAGCTTCGTTCATCTTCTTGCGCATGTAGCCGATGATCTCAAGTCCAAGCTTCTGAGCCTGCTCGTTTTCGCCGTGATGGCTGCCGACCAAGGCCTTGAGGCATTCCGCAAGACCGATAAAACCAACGGTGAGCGAGCCGTGCTTGAGCACATCGCGTACCGAATCGTTCGGACCTAGCTTTTCGGAGTCGATCCATACGCCCTGTCCCATAAGGAAGGGATAATTCTTGACGAGCTTTGAACACTGGATCTCGAAGCGTTCGAGAAGCTGATCAACGCAGAGATCGCACATTCTGTCGAGCTGTTCAAAGAAGAAGTCGACGTTTTTGTTCGAGAGGATCGCGAGGCGGGGGAGATTGATCGATGTAAAGCTGAGGTTTCCTCTGCCGTAGGTGATCTCGCGGTCGGGATCGTAGACGTTGCCTATTACGCGTGTGCGGCATCCCATATAGGCGACCTCGGTTTCCGGACGGCCTTCAACATAGTACTGCTTGTTGTAGGGAGCGTCGAGGAAGGAGTAGTTCGGGAAGAGACGCTTGGCGGAAACCTTCATCGTCTGCTTGTAGATATCGTAGTTGGGATCGCCGGGGTTGTAGTTGACGCCCTCTTTTACCTTGAAGATCTGGATCGGGAAGATGGGAGTCTCGCCGTTTCCGAGGCCTCTGTCTGTGGCCTTAAGTATATTCTTCATAACCATCCTGCCCTCAGGGCTTGTGTCGGTGCCGTAGTTGAGGGAAGAGAACGGTATCTGTGCGCCTGCGCGGCTGTGCATTGTGTTGAGGTTGTGGATAAGAGCTTCCATTGCCTGGAAGGTCGCGCGATCCGTCTCGGACTCAGCGTGTTTAAAGGCGAAGCGCTGGAGCTTTGACGCGAGCTTGTCGCCGAACGCTTCTGCAAGAAGCTTATACTCCGCTTCCTTGTAGGCGGGGCTGTTGTCCTCGAGCTTCGGCCACTCGCCGGCGGTTTCCTCGGCCTTGTCGGCGAGAGCTTTGGTGTACTCCTCGGGATTCTCAACATCGGTAAGGAGTTCAATGCCTCTTTCAAGGTTCTGGCGGTAACGCTTTCTGTATGTCTTGGCAACTCCGGGAGCCATTGAGTAATCAAAGTTGGGCACGCTCTGGCCGCCGTGCTGGTCGTTCTGGTTCGACTGGATTGCGATGCAGGCGAGAGCGGAGTAGGACTGGATGTCATTGGGCTCTCTGAGATAGCCGTGCCCTGTCGAGAAGCCGTCCTTGAACAGCTTCAAAAGGTCGATCTGACAGCAGGTTGTTGTGAGAGTAAAAAAGTCGAGGTCGTGAATGTGTATGTCGCCCTCGAGGTGAGCCTTGCTGTGAATAGGATTAAGGATGTACATATGGTAGAACTGCTTGGCGCCCTCTGAGCCGTACTTTAGCATGGTTCCCATAGCGGTGTCGCCGTCAATGTTGGCGTTTTCGCGCTTAACGTCGTTGTCCTTAGCTGCCTTGAATGTCAGATCCTCATAAATCTTCATCAGCTTTGTGTTCATATCGCGGACTCTTGTACGGTCGGCTCGGTAAAGAATGTATTCCTTAGCCGTGCGCGCGTGTCCGTTTTCGATAAGAACCTTTTCCACGATGTCCTGGACGTGCTCTACGGTGGGCTCGTTCTGATTCTCGGCTTCGAGGTGATCGACTACCTGGATAGCAAGCTTTTCCGCGGTTTCATAGTCGGTTCCGCCAATAGCCTGAGCGGCCTTGTAGATGGCGTTAGTGATTTTTTCCATATCAAAATTTGCTGTTCGTCCGTCACGTTTCAAAATCTTCCTGATCATTTCTTCCTCCAAATAATTACATCTTTGTAAATGTTATTTCTTTTGGAACACAATATATTGTGGTCTCTCTTAAAGTGCCCACACATTATAGCGGATTATGCTGATTTCGTCAATAGTCAAACTGACAAAAATCAAACGCAAAATTTGTGCAATAGGAGCATAAAACGGGAGTAATTTTTTTCTTTAGAATTAAACGACATTTTTATTTATTTTTTCGAAAAATTCGGAAATGACAGTTTTTTTGAATAGGTTTAAACACTGTAATCCAATGGTTACAGCAATTATACTATTGCGGTCGAGAAGGGGAGCTTCTCGCGAAATCCGGATAATCGAGGCTCGTTTATACGTTTCAGAAAACTGAGGGGACAGAATCAAAAATCCGCCTCCGGACAGCTTCCGAAGGCGGGATTTTATATTCGGCTTTATTTTACAACAACCTTACACTTGAGCTTTATACCGTTGGCTTTGGCCGTAACAGTAGCCTTACCCTTTTTAAGGGCTTTGATTTTGCCCTTTGAGTTTACAGTTGCGATCTTTTTGTTGCTTGAGCTGAATTTAGCCTTGCCTATAAGTCCGGTGATCTTCAGCTTGGAGGTCTTGCCCTTCTTGAGGGTAACTGAGGTCTTGTTGAGAGATGGATTTTTGACCTTAATAGTAACCGAGGCTGTTTTTCCGTAGTTGGTGGCCGTGATTTTTGCGGTGCCCTTTTTGAGAGCCTTAACGTTGCCCTTAGAGTCTACAGAAGCGACCTTTGAATTGGAGGATTTATATGTCGTCGCTCCCACAGCGTCCTTTACAGTGGCAGTAACGGTGGTTTTTCCGCTTACGTAGAGCGTTGAGTTCTTTGCCTTTACGCTTACCTTAGTATCGGGAGCTCTGTATACAACCGCTACGCTTTCGCCCTTAAGAGAGCCTGTGATTATTCCGCCCTTTACCTCAAAGATACCGCCGTGAGCGTCGTCGATATATGTTCCATCGGCCATAGTTACAGCCTCATTTACCGCGATATCGTCGGAGCCGTTGTTTATCATAACTACGCCCTTTGAGCCGCGCTCTATCATAAGCGCGTTTTTGTCGCGGTTGATGTTTACAAGCTTTTCATCCTCGTTTTTCATAAGGTTGTGGAATTTATTTACCGCGACGACCTCGGGGTCAAAGTAGTTTTCGTCACCGGCGGCTCCCATAACGTTGTTGCCCCAACGTGTGCTGGGAGACATAACGGTGCTGACGGTCGCCTCGCTTCCGGCGGGACGGTTAAAGAAGAGGCAGGTGATATCTTTTCTCGCCGCGATAGCCGCCCAGCCGCGTCTTATCTGAGCGTTTGTAAGCCAGAACGATGTAGCTACATTGTTAGCCTTACCGGAGTTCGCGTAGGTGTCGTGAGACTCTACCCAAACTACAAGCTTATCGCTCGAGGCGCCCTCGCTGTCGTAGCTCGAAAGCGACGCAGCGCCCGCGTTTGAGGATTGCAGATAGCCGCGCAATTTGTTTCCGTAGCTGGATGCGGTGATATTCATTATCATCGAATAGTCCTTGAAGCGCGCGGATTGTTTATCAGCGCTGTTCGCGCCCTGCAGTACCTCGCCGTACTGATAAGTGGAGCCGTTGTCGAGAACAACAGGCCAGAAATTACCGGCGAAGGATTCATCGTCGTCCGGAAGCTCGATGTGCTTTGCCGTGTCGTAACGGAAGCCGTCTGCGCCGTCGGCAACGCAGGTCTTGAGATAGTTCAGGATGAGCTGCTGATAGTTCGGATTCTGAGTGTTGATATCGGGAAGTCCGTCGTACATCTGGGTGAGTCTTTTTCTGTCGTGAGTCGAGCTGGAATAGCTGTGATAAAGACCGCCGGGGATGTTCATAAGAGTCGATGAAACCGCGCTTTTCGTCGGAGTAGTATGGTTTGCTACGATGTCGACAATTACCTTTATTCCGTACTTGTGAGCTTCCTCGCACATAGCCTTGAACTCTTCTTCGGTTCCGAGCTGGTAGTTTCCTATCGTATAGTTTGTGGGCTGATACTGGTAATACCAGTAGTTATTGCCGTAAATCTGCATATTGTCCACAGCCGAGCCGTAGAAGGCGTTGATCGGCGATGTTTGCAGAGCTGTATAACCCGATTCTGCGATCTTCTTCATATTTGCTTTGATGTTGTTAAAGTTCCAGCACCAGCAGTGAAGAATGAGCTCGTTCGGAGCCTCGGCAGCTTCGGCGGCTGAGGATGTGAGGCTCAGCCCCGCAAACATGGTCAGCACCATAAGCGCTGAGAGAAGCAGCGATACAAAGCGTTTGGATTTCATTTTAATCATTCCTTTCTTTTTTATCGATTATTGCTGTCAAGATAGTTTTGCAG
The DNA here is from genome assembly GCA_902773155.1 of uncultured Ruminococcus sp. Lineage (GTDB taxonomy): Bacteria > Bacillota > Clostridia > Oscillospirales > Acutalibacteraceae > Ruminococcoides. Next base: position 588 of record CACYDK010000203.1, on the reverse strand, counting down.
AATAATCGTAGCCGCGACTGAGTCGACGACATTTTTTCTCTTTTTTCCGCGGGTATTAGTCGCGTTCAGGTAGTTATTAGCGGTGATTGTTGTTCCGCGCTCGTCCTGAAGTCGGACAGTGATACCGGTTTTTTCCATCAGTTTGTGGGCGAAATCTCTGGCATACTTTGCCGAATCGCCCTCTGTACCGTCCATATTCTTTGGAAGTCCTACAACAATCAGCTCAGCCTGATGGGCGACAGCTACATTAGCTACCTTATCTAGCAGAGCGGAGGGCTTTTTCTCGCTGATTTGGGCGAGAGGAGTGGCGAGCATTTCGGTCTTGTCGCAAATAGCGAGTCCGGTGCGTGCCTTTCCGAGATCCACAGATAAAATGATCATTTCAGTACCTACCCTTAGTTTAATTTATTATCGGCTAGCGCAAAATCTGCGCCAATACTGTTTAGGTATTTGTAGTGTTTCTTTGTTATGGTTTTGTATACGCCGAGCTTAACGTCCTTTGAATGGCAGTAATCTACGAGCGATTTTCCGTTTCCCTCGTGCTGAAGCATATACATCTTGTACATAATCATTATCCTTACGTTGTTT
>CACYDK010000202.1 GCA_902773155.1 uncultured Ruminococcus sp. | reverse complement strand
GGAACCGTAGAGCAGATCCCCTTCAACTTCAAAAACGAGCTGACCGAGGATACCACTCTTCGCGCACGCTGGACGCAGCACGGCGGCTACTCGCTGGTTTACAACCCGACGATGGTCTCCCTGGGCGTTACGGGCGACATGGCTCGTTATAACGACCCTCTGGACGACGAACGTAAATACGCCGATAAAGCTCCCGTCGTTATCCTTGCCGAGCCGACAAATCTAACCACCACGGGCGCCGGCGGTCACGAGGTCAACGCCGATGACTATACCTTCCGCGGATGGCGTATCGTTGACGAGGTCACGGGCGCGCCTGAAGAGGATAACGTGTTCTACGAGCCCGGCGAAACAATGATTCTCGACGCGGCGTTGGCAGATCATCAGGGCGTTATCCATATGGAAGCCTACTACGAGAAGCGCACCTCCACCGTGCGCCGTCCCGACGTTGCGGCTCTCACCCTGGACGCCAACTCCGACACCGCCTCGGTCAACGATCAGGGAATGGAGGAAGGAAGCAAAAAGGAATTTGCCGATATCCTCAACAAACAGGTCAAAATCGCGCGACAGATCAACAACTTTAAGGTAGAGCTTAGCAAATACATCAAAAACTTCACTAACTCGGACGGAAGCCTGCTCATCGGCTGGAACACAACCAGAGATCCGGGCAACTACATCCCCGAGTATTACGCGGACGCGGTGATCGGCGTAAACAAAAACGGAGCCACCTCGCCTCCCAACAACGTCAACACACTTTACGCTGTGTGGGAGCCTATGGTATACCTGACGCTCAACAACACGAGGAGCGATTCTATCACCTTCAACCTCACGTTCAACAACTACACCGGAATGGTTTATTCCGGTTCCGTCAACGAGGTGACGGGCGTGCTGGAGCGTAAGCCGTTCAGCGAGGAGACCTTTGTTCACAAGAACGCCGACGGCGACTTTACCGTTACACTTCCGGCCAATACAAAGATCAAGCTCGTCATCCCCGAGGGCGTTCCCGACGAGGGCGACGCGATCACTTATACAGTTTCGGGCGACTACGAGAGATCTAAAACAACAAACCTGTACGTCTATAACTCGGGCTCCTTCAACGGTGTGTCTGTCAGGAAGCAAGACGGTTACTGGTTACTGAACAACAGTGCTACCAACGCTAGTCCGATCCACTACACTTCCTCCGGCACGCTGATAAAGGGCGCTGAGGGACGACTCGTTCGCTTTACCGAAGAGAACACCAGCGTCACTCTTCACCTGACCTCGCGTTACTATGACATTAACACTAATGAGTGGAAGGACGTTGACAGCAGCTCGGGCGTTAACCCGACAGTTCAATTCCTTATCAGAAACGGCGACGCAACGCCGATAGTAGACAGTAACTCGACCAAAACCGTTCAGCTTATGGACAACGGCAATAACACTACCATGTTTGGTATGGAGGTAACCGGCTTCAACAGTACCGATTACAAGTGCATAGGCTGGTATACGACTCCCGAGGCGGCTCCCAACACGTATTCGGTGGATCGTCACGCTAACGACTTCGGAGCTCAGAGGGTTGAACCCACACTGGCGATCCCTCCCTCGGAAACCACCTATTTCGCGCTGTTCGTGCCCTATGTCAAGGGCCCTCTCGTGCTCACCCACAAACAGCGCGCCGATTCGGCGGGCAACGCCGACGCAGTCCAAGGAATAGGTATTAGAGTCGAGTATTATGAGACGGGACATGCTGATCAAAAAGAGGTTGTCGAAAGTACAAACTGCGGACCAACAGGCTCCGCGACTGTAAGTATTTATCAGCTCGAAAGCGGACAGATCATTATCGACGAGAAGAACACAACAGGACGACTCGCGGTCAATGTCCGTGCAAAAGCCGACTCCGCCAGTACCTACAAGGCGACCTACCGCAACCAGGTTCAGGTCGATCCGCGTGATGTGCAGGAGGACGACCTCAGTGACCCGAATCCGGGCGCAAAACCATACTACTATGCTGAGTTCGACAGGCCGGTATCCGACCGTTTTGTCGACTCGGATACCGTCAAGGGACTCAAAGAAATCAGATCCGTCGAGTACTTATCGGTATTCTCGCGGGCTTATGATATTACCTACAAGTATACCGCCCGCGACGGTCAGCTAAAGGAATATAAGCTGTCGGGCGAGGTAGATTCATACGATGATTTTGAGGTTTATGTTATCCAGAATACCCCTTATGTACGCACGCTCGCGGGCGACACCGTATGGGATACGGACAATATGACCATGTATCAGGATGATTACGGTATGCACGCTATTATCAGCGAGGTTCCCGACGTAAGAGGTATGTGTACCGTAACGTTTATCGAAAAGGGCGGTTACACACCCGGAGTAGAGGTTCCCTACGGTACGAACCTTACCGAGGAGCAGGCTCTGGAGCATTTGGCTCCTCATACTAACGACGCGGGAGAGGTTTTCGACTACTGGGATATCATAAACACAAAAACCGAAGAGCATATCGCAAAATGCTACGACGAGAAGTTCACCTTCAAGGTATGGAACAACTACACTGTCACTCCGCATTATACCGCAAGCGCTGATGTTACGACAGTCAGGGACGAGGGTCAGTTCATCACCATCGACTACATCGATACTTCCCGTAATCCTTGGGGCGACGCTACATACAATAACGTTAACGGGGAGACTGACAGAACCCAAGTTACCGACAAGGTAGTCGCCGACCTCGATATCACCTTTATCAACAACGGCGACAAAATACTGGACGCTGTCGACGGAAACGGCAACAACCGTTATAAGCTCGGCGTTATGTTTGAGATCTGCGGCGAGACAACCGACGGAACCTTTGACGCTTCCGCTTATACCGACGGCGAAAGCGGAATGGCGACGCGCGTTCAAAAGCTGGTCGCAAATACAAGCGCTAAGCCGTCGTCAAACGCAAAGATCGACAACGTCAAATGTTATTACACCAAGATAGACATTAATCAGAACACAGTGTCCACCTTTAACCGTTCTGAGTTCGCGCGCAGCTTTACCGCAAAAAGCGTGAAGGATAACGTTTTCAGAATGTACGCTTATATGGTCACTCCGGACGGCAGCCTAATCCTTAGCGCTCCGCAATATATTACTCTTTATAAATACGCCACTCCAGATTATGCTATTTCGACTGATTGGGGGAAACGGTTTATTGAACAAGGAACTAATATATGAAGCGCCTGATCTTGAGATCGTCTTGATAGAACTTGACAATGTTTGCAGCGACGTGATCCACGCGAGCTTTGAGCACGGAGGCACAAACTCCGGCTGGGGCTTCGGCGGCGACGATGACGACGATGATAACTGGGATGACGGCATGAAAGGAGGCGATCTGATATGGTAAAACGCTTTAAAGCAACGGTTGCGTTAATAACGGCTGTTATTATGCTGTTCGCTTCGTTATGTACGGCTGACGCCGCAGGAAGCTACTTTTCAAAAGGAGGCTTCTACTTCGGCATTCAGGGCGACGAGGCATATATCCACGGCTCCGACGGTACGGGATGGGATATAGTGATACCCGAAACCTTCCTCAGCTTTTATGTTACATCGATCGAGGGATACGCGTTTTACGATAATCAGACAATCGAGAAGCTCTCGTTTTACGAGGCTTCCCAGTTGAGCCTCCTTGGCGACGGCGCCTTCGCGCACTGCCATAAGCTCGGGCAAGTACACATAACCGATACCATACAGGAGATGGGTATCGGCGTGTTCGAGGACTGTACCGCGCTGAGTGATGTGCGCTTCCGCGACGGAGCCATGACCAATGTCCCCGCGCAGTGCTTTTACGGCTGCACCGCGCTTAAGAACGTTGTTTTTGATAACAGACTAACGAGCATCGGTAATCTGGCTTTTGCCAACTGTTCCGCGCTCACAAAGCTGGAGCTCCCCGACTCGGTCGTTTCCATAGCGGACAACGCCTTTAACGGGTGCGACGATATAAAGATCTATTGCAGCTTCGGCAGCTACGCCCATCAGTACGCGATGGCAAATAATATCGATTATGTTTTTACGGACTCGTCATATATCCTCGGCGACTCGGACAACAGCGGGGCTGTAAACGTAATCGACGCCACTCTGATACAAAAGCTCCTCATAGGCAAGAAGAGCGATCCCTACGGACTGATCGCTATCAGAGGCGATGTAAACGGCGACAAAAAAATTTCTATTCGCGACGCGACTCTTATCCAAATGCATATCTCGGGAGTGTCCGTTCCCTATGATATCGCAGCTAAAAAGGAGTTTGACCCGGCAGCGTAGCCGCCTCAAATGAATAAAACCAAAACTCCGCGATACCTTAAACGGTGTTGCGGAGTTTTTGATTTTTTTGTAGGAAATTACGACAGGCAGATAGGCTTTTATCATTTATGTTGAGACGAATTGTTTCCGATGTCTTGACTTATCGACATTGGGGGAGTAAAATATTCAGGGGTCTTATGAACCTAATCCAATGAAAAGTGAGGCGAGATGAATGGACGCTGGTAGTAGCAGCGGCGCCGGAGGGCGAGGTATTATTGCGCGCGTTTGTTCGTCGCGCTCATAATACTTTTCCCAATATTTCGGATAACAGAAGTCAGAGCCTATGTTCTCGGGACTTGACTTTTGCTATTCGCGGCGCCTTCTATTTTATTATGATAATAGGAGGTATTTTTTATGGAAAGAACAAACACGGTATCCTTGTTCGAGACCATAGCGACGCTTTTGGAAAAAAAGCGTTATCCGACTCTCAGGGATATCCTTACAACTATGAACCCCGTAGATATTGCGGCGTCGTTCGAGGAGATAGGGAGCGAAAAATGCGCTCTGCTGTTCAGGCTACTGCCCAAGGAGCTCGCCGCCGATACCTTTGTCGAGATGGACGAGGATATGCAGGAGGCGCTGATCCACGGCTTCTCCGATACGGAGCTCAAGGAGATCATCGACGAGCTCTACGTTGACGACGCGGTCGATATCATCGAGGAAATGCCAGCAAACGTCGTCAAGCGTATTCTTCATCAGGCCGACCCTCAGACCCGCAGGGAGATCAACGAGATATTAAAATATCCCGAGGACAGCGCAGGCTCGATCATGACCACCGAGTGCGTTATCCTCAGGCCTAAGATGACGGTCGAGGAGTCTATCAAGCGCATCAGGCGCACCGGTATCGACAAGGAGACCATCTACACCTGCTACGTAGCCGACGAATCGGCGACGCTTATCGGGATAGTTACGATCAAAACCCTGCTTCTGTCCGAGGAGGAGGAGCTGATCGAGAATATTATGGAGACTAACGTGATCTCCGTAAACACCCTCGACGACCAGGAAGAGGTCGCCCAGATGTTCAACAAGTACAACTTTCTGGCTCTTCCCGTAGTCGACAAGGAAAACCGTATCGTCGGAATCGTCACCTTCGACGACGCTATCGACGTTATGGAGGAAGAGGCCACCGAGGATATCCAGAAAATGGCGGCTATCACGCCGACCGCCGACAAGCCCTACGACAAGGTCGGGGTTTTCGAGACCTTCTTCAGCCGTATACCGTGGCTTTTGATCCTTATGATCTCCGCAACCTTTACGGGTATGATAATCACGGGCTTTGAGGACGCTCTGGCGGGCTCGCTTGTGCTCTCGTCCTTCATTCCCATGCTTATGGACACAGGCGGAAACTCAGGCTCGCAGGCCAGCGTTACGGTCATCCGAGCTATCTCGCTGGGCGAGATCGAGTTTAAGGACATACTCAGGGTTATCTTCAAGGAATGCAGGGTGTCGCTTTTGTGCGGAGTGACGCTTGCGGCGGCTAATTTTATCAAGATCATGCTGTTCGACCGTCTGCTGCTCGGGAATACCGCGCTGAGCGTTACGGTGGCTCTGGTCGTGTGCCTTACCATGGTCGTAACGGTGTTCATCGCGAAGCTCGTTGGCTGTACGCTCCCTATGATAGCGAAAAAGCTGGGCTTCGACCCCGCGGTCATGGCTTCGCCCTTCATCACAACTATTGTAGACGCTATCTCGCTCTTTGTGTATTTTCAAATCGCTACCGCGATGCTCAAGCTTTGATACAAACGTATATTGCCGGCTCTGCTTTTGGAGCCGGCTTTCATTTGTTTTTTAACAAAAGTATTGATTTAAAGCTAACGATATAATAGAATATAGTAAAGCGTTGCTTGCTTTGAACTAATGCTTTATGAAGGAGGCATTCATATGCGGAAACTAAAAAAATTAACGGGAATACTGTTATCACTAATCATAACGGCGTGCGCGCTTAATACGGCGCCGCTCGGCGTTGCGGCGGCCGGTGATAAAAAGTCTGCCGCCCCGTCGTTTGCGGGCGAAAAAGCGCTATACGTCCATGCGGTATCGGGATCGACCGACACCGAGGCCTGGCAGATGTGGCAGAGCGTTCACGACGAGGAATTCAATGTTGCCGACCCTGACGAAAAATTCTTCTTCCTGCCTTCTTCGGCTGACTCAAAGCAGGTTGATATCTACAACGGCTTTGACAGCGAGGTTTCCGTCGGAGAGCAGACTTTCGCCCCGCGCGCTGTCTCTGCTTTTAAATACGACGCCGGAGAAACCTACGAGCTGACGGCTGACGGAAAAAGCTACAAGCTCAAGCTGATGAACTCCACCGCCGAGGCCGCGATCTACGTAAACAACACCAACGCGGACGAAAAGGGAACGGCGCTCATCGAATACCTCAGCGGCTCTAAGAGCAACTCGGCTAAGGCGACGGGAGCGATCGTATCCTCCGACGGCAAAATCGACAACACAGGTATAAAAAAGATCAAGGGCAGAGGAAACACCACCTGGGGCAAGTCCAAAAAGCCCTTTAACATCACTTACAGCGACAATGTGAGCATCGCCGGAATGAGCAAGGGCAAAAAATACAGCCTGCTCGCGAATTATCAGGACGATTCGCTCTCGCGCAACCGCTTTCTCTATGACCTGGCCGACGCCGTCGGAATGCCCTATGCCTCCGATTCGCGCTATGTGGATTTCTACTCGAACGGCTTCTACTACGGCTCCTACCAGCTTGCCGAGAAGATCGAGGTAGGCAAAAACTCGCTGATAAGCGATTTTTCGGAGAAGGATTACCTCGACGCGGACGGCAAGGTAAAGGAGGACTTCCCCTTCCTGTGCGAGGTCGACGCTGGCGCTAAGGACGGCGAGGATTATTACGTCACGCTCTCAAGCGGAACTAAAATCACAATAAAGGCTCCCGAGCTCGAGAAGGGCGACGTCGGCTATAACGAGGTAAAAAATTACGTAAAAACTAAGTTTGAAAAATTCCTCTCAGCTCAAAACGCCACAGGCAAGGAGCTGACCGATATCGTCGACGTGGACTCTGTCGCTAAGCTCTACCTCATAAACGAGCTTGGCAAAAACTGGGACGCCGGAGTCTCGAGTTTCTACTTCACCTATAAGCAGGGAGAGGACGGCAATTATAAATTCTACGGCTCTCCGGTTTGGGACTACGACAACTCGCTCGGAAACGCCAACGGTATAGATAATATGCTCAAGTATTACAGGATTTACGACTACACCAAGCCCACAGGCATATGGTGCGAGTATATGCTTGAGCCCTTCGCTGAGAATCCGGATATCATGGCTCGCATAAAGGAGATCTGGTTTAAAGAATTCGTGCCGGCCATCGACCATTTCGCCGGGAAAAAGGCGAGCGCCGATATCGGCAAGGAGCTTTATACTGCAGACGAGTACTACAAGCTGGTAAGCGGTACCGCCGAGATGAACTACAAGAGCGGCTGGCTGCTTTGTACAAGCGACTGGATCGCAGACCACAGCAAGCTCCAAAACGCATATTACGACAGCGCCGAAAACACCTACTCTGTAAATAAATACAAGGACAGCTATGCAAACAGCTTTGAGGGGATGTTCAACTATGCCCGCGACTGGATGATAAGCCGCGCGGCGTGGCTCTCAAAGGAATACGGCAAGGACGTCAAGACTGCCGAGACCGAGAACAGACCCGCATACGCCGACGTTGCGGAGGTCGTTCCGTCCACAGCGAAAACCCGCACACTGCGCTTCTATATGCCGGAGGATTGGAAGAGCGAGAAAAACCCGTTCTATAACGGAAGAGACCTCTCGTCCTGCAAGCCCGGAATATATTGGTGGGAGGGCAGTTACAACTGTTCGGACTTTTTCAAGGATAAAACCGGCTGGCCGGGATACTGCGTAACCACGACCGATAAAACTGACGGCAGCGTTTACAACGTTCAGATCCCCGAGGATGTCGAGAACTTAGTATTTCACAACATGGTCGAGCGCGGCGAAGGCGCTTCGACAGACTCGAGATCTGCAAATATTTCGGCCGCGGGCTACGAAAAAGGCGAGAGCGAGTACTATCCCGACGGACTGGATTCCGTGAACTATATGGTCTTTGTACCGCACAGGAACGATACCCTAGCGGTACTTGATAACTCGGATATCGGAGAGTGGTTCTACTATTACGGAAACGGCAGGTACGGCGTTTATAAGAATCTTTCCGAGGCTCAGTCTAACAACGCCGTTTACTCGGGCGGAGCTATGCCGGAAAAGATCAAAAAGCCGATAGATAAATTCACCGTAAGCGCGCTCAGCAAAAAGACCTACAACGGCAAGGCTCAGACTCAGACCATTACGCTCACGGACGGCGACAAAACGCTCGCGCAGGATTATGACTACACCGTTTCCTACAAGAACAACAAGAACGCCGGTACTGCGACCGTTACGATCACAGGCGTCGACAACTACACCGGAACTATCACCTCGACGTTTTCCATCGTTAAGGCTAAGAATCCCGTAAAGGTTACGGCCAAAAAGACGGTAACGGCTAAGTCGAATAAAAAGACGACGATAAAAAAGGCAGTAACCGTAAAGAATCCCAAGGGCAAGGTAAAATATAAGACCGATAATAAAAAGATCACCGTCAAAAAGGGTGCTGTCATCGTAGCAAAAGGCCTTAAAAAGGGCAGAACCGTCAAAGTCAAAATAACCGTGACCGCAAAGGGCAACAAGAACTATAAGCAAAAAAAGGTTGTCAAGACGATCAAAGTCAAGGTAAAGTGATTTTGAAAGGACAGGTTTTTTGAACGCTTGAGACACCGGATTTGCCGCCGTTATGCCGGAGTAATACCGCTTATGCCGATTATTCTACCGCTTGTTCCAATATTATTGACATTTTTCTTGTGTTATTGTATAGTTTCAACATAATACCGCGGTTGATGTTGGGATTTTTGCTTATTAAATCCACATTCGCTGTCGGTACTGTAAAACTTATGCAGGCGGCCTTAAATCCCGCGTAGGGTCGCTCCCCCCAAAAAGCTATGCGGGAGGAGAGGAAATGAGAAAAATGAAAAAAACCGTATCTGTTTTACTGGCTGTTTTGCTGATGTTGGCGGTAGTCGTCAGCGCGCCGCTGACGGCGTCGGCGTTCAATCCCGACAACTACAAGGCCAGAATAACCGAGATCTCGGTCGGTGCGCCGATCACGGGAACCGACGGAAAGAAGTACCTTCCCGTCGATGTGCATTTCACCGCGGACGAGGATTTGGGCGACCAAAACGCCGTTTTTTTCCTTGAGGGCTTCCTCAGAGGCACGCTCGCCGGAGGAGATAAGTTCGAGGGCATAAACGGCCTCGGAATGACCCTTATGGGACCGCTCCAGCCGGGCGATCTTGAGGGCGCGGGCAGCAACGCGTTCAGCTGGGTATGGAGCGAGGGCTACGGCGAGGGCGTGTTGAAGTATAACGTGCCTCTCAAAGAGGACGGAGATACCCAGACGGTCGAAAAAAGCCTCGCGACCGGCCAGCAGGAGGTCAACTGCCTGCAGCCCGGAGATAAGATCGCTTTCCAGATCGAAACGGTTATGAATTCCAATACTATCCCCTCCGATATCCTTCCCGAGGGCGGAAGTCTGTTCTCGAACGAGGCCGAGATCGTGCTGGAAAATATCAAAAACTATCCCAAGTCGTACGCGATCGTGGCCTACGATACAGTCGAGGAAACAACCGAGGAGACGACTGAGGAGACCACAGCAGAGACGACCGAGGAGACAACTGCGGAGACTACAGTAGAGACTACGGAAGCGGCTACAGACGCTTCGACAGCCCCCGAGACCGAGGCTACTACTGCTCCGGCGACGGACGCTCCCGAAACACAGCCCGAGACAGACGCTCCCACAGCGCCCGTAACAGACGCTCCCGAAACACAGCCCGAGACAGACGCACCCACAGCGCCCGTGACAACCGTTCCGACCGAGGCTATTGGCGAGGTGCTGACTGATCCCGCGACAGACGCTCCCGAGACACAGCCCGCTACAGCTCCGGTAACAGACGCTCCGGAGACCCAGCCGGCTACGGAAGCTCCCACAAGCGCGGAGGTCATCTCCGATAAGCCCACAGAGGCTCCCACAACTCCGGCTACAGTTGACGTAACACCGACTAAGCCCGACAAGCCCGCGGCTACCGAGCCGGCTACGGAAGCTCCCACAAGCGCAGAGGTCATCTCCGACAACCCAACAGACGCTCCCACAGCCCCCGCTACGGTTGATGTAACCCCCACAACGCCTGTTGTAAAGCCCACCGAAGCGTCGACAGAAGCTAATACTCAGCCCGCGGAATTAAAGATAAGCGCCAAGAAAACAACGATCAAGGTTGACGAGACCACGACCATCAAGGTTGAAAACGGCGAAGGTACCAGCACCTTCAAGTCGGGAGACAAAGCTATAGCCACCGTCGATAAGAAGGGCAAGGTCAAGGGCGTTTCCAAGGGAACTGTCACCATCACCGTCAAGAACAACGGCGATAAGAAAACTATTAAGATCACAGTCCTGAAAAAGGACAGCAGCTTTATGGCGAAAGGACTGGTTCTCAAGGCCAAGGCGAATAAAAAAACCACCTTTAAATTGTCGAAAAAGGTCAAGTTCGTAAATGCCGCCGGCAAGATCACATATAAGAAGAAATCCGGCAACAAGAATATAACGGTTTCCAAGTCGGGCAAGCTTACCGTAAAGGAGGGTCTTACCAAGGGCAGGACCTACAAGGTGGTAGTAAGATTCACCGATCAGGGAAATAACAAGGTCAAAGGCAAATCAGTAGAAAAAACAATCAGGATCGCGGTCAGATAGTTGATTGCCGTACAATAATTGCCGTACAAAGGGCATAAAAACGCCGCCGGACATTTCGTCCGGCGGCTGATGTTTTGCTTATTTTTTCTTTGTTTTAGCTGTGATAGTAACCCACTTTCCGTAGTATTTTGTGTCGTCCTTCTTGAGGTAGGCTCTTACGCGGAAGGTGTATTTGGTGTTCTTCTTGAGTCCGGACTTCTTGTAGCTGAGCGCGGGCTTCTTGGTAGTGGCGATCTTTTTGAATTTCTTGCCGTTTTTAATTTCGATCTCGTAGCCCGTTACGTCGGAAAGCTTCTTTGCCGTTAGAGTAATGGCGTTTTTGGTTGCCTTAGCTTTGAGGCTGGGCTTTGCGGCGAGAACGAAGGTCGAGGTTATGTTATAAGGCTCGCCGACAACGTCGGAGGCGTACGAGAGACTTGCGCCCGTGAGATTGGTGTCAAAACCGCTCTGTACTGTAAACCAGAATTCGGCGTTCTTGTCTACCGACGCCTTGTATATCGTTTTTGTATCGTCAGTTTCGATGCGGACGGTAGCGTCGCTGACGGTAAGATTACCGCCGTTGTTGTGCTTGTAAAGGTTGCAGTACCAGCCGCCTTCGTTATAAACCTTAGGCGCTCTGGCTTTATGATTGAAATTGAGAGTCATAGTTCCCTTGGCAGGAGCCTTGATATTGTAGTAATCTATGTCCATGACCTCATTCCAGTCGCCGTCGTGAGAATCGCTGCCGATAGTGCCGGACATTTTATTGGCGAGTATATAGCTTGTAGCGTCAGATTCGGTACCGTTGTTTTCTTTTTCGTAACCCTTGCCCTTAGTAAACGAGGTTCTGATCCTGTAGGAATGAGCGCTTGCGTAACGCGGGCCGCCGTAGATCATCAGGTAGTAATAGTTGCCTGCCTTGGCGCCGATAAACGGTAATGTAACGCCCGTTTCTTTAAGATCGATCTCAGCCATGGCGAATTCCTTTCTCTGGTCGGGACCAAAGATAAAGAATGACCAGCTACCGTGCATAGCTGTTTCGTTTGGAGTCAGGTTATCGATGCTGATATTGATTTTTCCGTCCTCGGTCGAGATGAACTTGTAAATATCGAGATCATCGGCAGCGGGCATTTCGCCTGTCAGCGAATTGCCAAGCGTGATAAGCTGAGCATCAGAGAAGGAGTCGTTCGACTCGATCTCGGTCTGAGCGTAATCCGCCGCGCTCGAAACTGCGGGAACAGCGGTGAATATTCCCGCCGCGATAAGCACAGCGAGAAGAACTGACAATGCTTTTTTCATAATAATCATCCTTTCAATAAAATAATTTTATGAAATTATAACATATTATGCCCAAAAAATCAACACAGTATATTGTAAGCCGAAAAGACTTTGGCAAAATAGTGTTGCTCGACGATTAAAAACAGATTGTTATTGACATTCGTTGTTTTTAATGCTACGATTAAAAAGGTATCGGAATTGCCGATTTTCGTTTGACATAATGTTATAAGGAGGATAACAAATGAAGAAAACAACAAGAATCGTAAGCGTAGCTCTTGCCGCTTTGACCGTGAGCTCCACGGCCGCCGTTGCCGCTGTTTCGGCTTCTGCCGCCGCTGTTTCGGTTCCAAAGACCGTAAAGGCCGCTAACACCAAGGACGGAATCAAAATCAGCTGGAAAAAGGTCAAGGGCGCCTCTAAGTACAAGGTTTACCGCAGAAAGAAGCTCGTGGCCACAACAAAAAAGACAGCCTTTACCGACAAAAAGGTAACAAACGGCGTGGAGTATTCCTACAAGGTCAAGGCTGTAGGCGGTAAGGCTTCAAAGGCCGTTAGCGTAACCCGCGTTAAGGCTCCCACATCGCTCAAGCTCAAGACGAAGGCCGCCGCGCTCAAGCTGACTTGGAAGGCCGGCGCAGCTAAGAAGTACAAGGTTTACAGAAAAGCAAGCGGCAAAAAGTACGCTCTTCTTAAGACTGTAACCAAGATGTCCTGCACCGACCAGAGCGTTAAGAACGGCGTAAAATACTCCTACAAGGTAAAGGCCGTGATCGGAAAGTCCGCTTCCGTCGCTTCCGCAGCAAAGGCTAAGACCTTTATGTCTCCTATAGAGCTCACTGCCGCTGATACAAGAACAGAGGGAAATAAGACTATAACAAGACTTAAGTGGATACCCAACAAAGCCGCCGATTCTTACAAGGTCTACAGAGTAGATTTTCCAAACGAGCTCATTCTTCTGGACACTATTGAATCCGCTTTCTATGTAGATACAGTTGAGAAGGGCTATCCCACGATATACACCTATATAATCACTGCCGTAAAGAACGGCGATGAATCCTATGAGGGTAAGCTTCCCAACATCCACATTCCCGAGAATTGTTACTATACAGACGCCGAGGGCAACTTAAACGTAGACCTCAAGCTCAAGGTCGGCGAAAAGTACAGCGAGGGCAACTATCTTTACCTTACCTACTACGGTAACTATCCCGAGGACGAGACAATGCATCCGGCTATCGAGGTTGTCGAAGGCAAGGACGTTGTAGAGCAAGAGTACGGCGTCATCAAGGCTCTCGCTGCCGGAAAAGCTAAGATCCAGGTTACATTCACCGAGGCAGTAAGAGAAGGTATCTACAATATGCTTTCCATAGCTGCGCGCCGCGAGTTTAACAATACGCTCAAAACCTGCAAGGTATACGTAAACGTAACAGTAGAATAAATCAGAGTAACAGGAAAGCGAGCTTTCTTGTGCCCTGTAAAGAAGGGGTTGTCGCGTTAAGCGACGCCCCTTTTTGCAATTCGCAATTCGAAATTCGCAATATGTACCCCTTTTTAAAGGAGTCAAAATCGTTAGCCCAACGGGCTCGATTTTGGGGGATTACTTTTCCCTAAGATGAAGCCTTAATAAACCACCTGCAAACGAGACCGCTACGCTACACAATCCCCGCGAATTGGCTCACTGCGCTCGCAACAATTCGCATTCTCTAGCGAGGGCGGCACCCCTTTTGTCAGCCTGTGGCTGACATTCCCCCCCCCCCCAGCGGGGGAATATCCTTTAAAAGGGGTACGCAATGCGCAATTAATTCTTAATTCTTAATTGATCAGCCATTGAAAAGGGGTAGGGATAGGTTGAGGCTGTCGCAGAATTTGCGACAGCCTCTGATTTATTATATTATTTAATTGTAACGTTGACCGTTTTCTTAACGGTGCCGGGCTTATAGGTTTTTGTGCCCTTGGCGGTTACGCTGACCTTGATTTTGTATTTTCCGGCCGCGTATTTTCCCTTGGCAAAGGTTATTACGCCCTTTGAGCTGATTTTTACCAGCTTCTTAATTTTCTTTGGCACGCTTGTGATCTTGTAGGTCAGGCTGCCCTTGTTTTTTGTGACCCTGAGCGCTTTTACGCTCTGCTTTTTACTTTTGAGCTTGCTCTTTTTTAGGGTGTTTTTCTTTTTGACCGTAACCTTGATCGGATTCTTCTTCTTCTTCTCAACGGTGTTTTTATTCTCCGACTCTTCGGAATAGGTCGACCCGTCAGACTTGATAATGTTATTTTCAGCCTGGTCGGGGAAGGCGTCGGTCTGGCTTACGAAGCTGTTGCCGTCGAAAACCTGGAACATCAAAAGGGCGATCTCGACGTTTTCGGGTACTTTGGCCTCAAAAACACGTACGTCGTTGACGCTTTTGTCTGTTTCCGTCATATCGTATAGTACGATCGCGCCGTTTGAGTCCTGAACGGCGAGCTTAAAGCTGTAACCGGAAATCAGCTGTGAGCTGTCCGGGAGGAAAAAGAAGCTCTTAAGCTTTTCAGACGGGTTGGTTTCCGGAGCGGCCTCGGTTGGAGTCTGTCCTGGAGTTGTCGGCTCGGGGTCGGGCTCGGTCGGCTTGTTGCCGGGCTCGCCGGGTTCCGTCGCGGATTCGTCTCCCGGCTCCGCTCCGGGCTCTGTTTTTGCTTCGGTGGGAGTCGGGTTGGGATTCTCGCCCTTTTTGATTATAACCTTGTTCAGCGATTTGCCCTCTTTGTCCGTAACGCTGTCGTTCTCAGAGATTTCAGCCGGAGCTTCAAGATAACAGCCTTCAAAGCTGACCCTATTTGCAAAATGCTTTATCGCGCTCTCTTCATCCGGGGCGTTTAGCTCTGCCTCGACGTTTTTAAAGCTGAGGCTTGCAAAGGAATAATTGCAGAGCAGGGGATTGTCCGCATTTATAACGAGGGTGATGTCTTCGATAATTAAATCTATCGGGGTTTCCTCATAATCGCAGGCAAATATGCCGTAGTAGGCGTAGCCCTCCTTGGGAGTTGTGGTGATCGTGAGCTTGTGGCCGTTTCCGCGGAATACCGTGCTTCTCTCCAGCCAAAATGCAGTATCTGTTGTCGTAAGCTCTGAGTCGGAGGCCACGTCTATGATCAGTCCGTCAATGTGGCTG
>CACYDK010000201.1 GCA_902773155.1 uncultured Ruminococcus sp. | reverse complement strand
CGAGGATCCTCTTAAGCTCCCCTATCATTACATCGTTGAGACTGACCCACATATTTCGCGGAACAACTAGATGCTTTCCGGTTTCGGTGAGAGAAAGCACAACCTTTGTATTACCCTCAAAAATATCGAGAACCCTGAACGCTCTGTTATATTTATCGGTTTTAAGATTATCAAGGCGGAGATAAAGCGTCGGAGGAGCTTTTGGTTTATTTGGGGACTCCGGAGTATTATTCGAATTTGGAATATTATTTTTGTTTACCGGTCTGATATCGTTGCAGATTATCTTAGGCTCCTCGTCCTCATTGAGGCTTACGTTACCGAAAATCTCGACAACGTTCCCCTCGGAAAGAAGCCCGCCGCATTTCGCGAAAACGTTCGGAAAAACTATTGCCTCTGCCGAGCCGTAGCGGTCGTCAATGTTGACAAATGCCATCATTTTGTTGTTTTTAGTAATCTGAGTCTTAAGATTTGTAACTATACACACCAGTCTCACGGTCGAATTATCCTTATAGGCTTTGTTCTCGCGGTTCACGATATCGCCGATACGGTCGGCCTTTACAGCTTTTGAGTAATCCTCGTACTCATCAATGGGGTGACCGCTGAGGTACATTCCCGCGACCTCGTTCTCCATAAATAATAATTCGTTTTTAGAAAATTCAGGCAGATCGGGAATATTGGGCTCATTTGCTGCCGCGTTAGCCTCTCCCATATCAAAAAACGACATCTGACCGCTTAAGTTATTCTTGCTCTCAAACTCCAAATCGGAAAGCACCGACTTGCTCATATTGAGCATCTGGCGGCGGTTGAGCCCCAGTCCGTCAAGGGAGCCGCATTTTATCAGGCTCTCCAGAGCACGACTGTTCATATTGCGTCCGTAGAGTCGCTTGCAGAAATCATAGAAGCCGGTATACGGCGAATTAACGCGTCCGCGGATTATGCTGTCTATAAAGCTCTTCCCCAGATTTTTGATCGCGAGCAGGCCGTAGCGGATGTTCCTGCCGGAAACGGTAAAGCCGTACATACTGGAATTGACGTCGGGAGGCAGGATACCTATCCCCATATTGTGGCACTCGTCGATATACGCTGAAAGCTTGTTCTGATTATCGAGCACGCTCGACATTAGAGCCGCCATATACTGCTTGGGATAATGGCACTTTAAATAGGCGGTTATATATGAGACCTTCGCGTAGGCAGTCGCGTGGGATTTATTGAACGCGTAGGACGCGAAGCTCTCCATTTCGTCAAATATCGAAGCGGCTGTCGCGCGGTCTATCCCCCGTCTCGCGCAGCCCTCAACCATGACTTTCCCGTTTTCGTCCGTGAGTCCGTCAATAAAGATCTTGCGCTCCCGCTCCATTACGTCGTGCTTCTTTTTGCTCATAGCGCGGCGCACGATATCGGCGCGGCCGAGAGAGTAGCCGGCAAGCTTGCGGAAAATCTGCATTACCTGTTCCTGATAGACGATACACCCGTATGTTACCTTGAGGATATCCTCGAGCAGCGGATGCTTGTAGCGGATATGAGAGGAGTTGTGGCGACAGTCGATATACCTGGGTATGCTGTCCATAGGACCCGGACGATAGAGAGAGATAACAGCTATAAGATCCTCGAAGCAATCCGGTCTAAGCTGGGTAAGCACGTTGCGCATACCCTGGGATTCAAACTGGAACACGCCCTCGCTGTTTCCGGATGACATCATCTTATAGACCTCGCGGTCGTCCTCGCCGAGATCATCGAGAGTAAAGCCCGGCTCCACCTGTCTTATCATCTTTACCGTGTCGTCGATCACCGTGAGATTTCTGAGACCGAGAAAGTCCATCTTCAACAGTCCCAGCTCCTCCAAGGTCGTCATCGTGTACTGGGTCACGGTGTTTCCGTCGTTCGAGGCGAGCGGAACGTAATCGGAAACAGGCTTTTCGGTAATCACAACTCCTGCGGCATGCATAGTCGCGTGGCGCGGCATTCCCTCGAGCTTCACTGCAATGTCGATTATATTCCTTGTGTCAGGGTCTGTATCATAAAGATTTTTTAGCTCCGGAGATATCTTCATCGCCTTTTCGATGGTCATATTGATATCGAAGGGCACGAGCTTTGCGATACGGTCTACTACGTTATAGGGTATCGAGAGCACGCGGCCGACGTCTCTGATAGAGCCTCTGGCGGCCATCGTGCCGAATGCGATGATCTGCGAGACGCGATCTGCTCCGTACTTTCTTATTACGTAGTCGATGACCTCTCCGCGCCTGTCTTTACAGAAATCTATGTCGAAATCCGGCATACTCACACGCTCGGGATTGAGGAACCGCTCGAACAGCAGATCATATTTTATAGGATCGACGTCTGTGATCCCGATACAATAAGCGCAGAGTGAACCGGCTCCGGAGCCTCGTCCGGGGCCTACGGGAATACCTCTGCTTTTGGCGTACTGCACAAAATCGTTTACTATAAGGTAATAATCGACAAAGCCCATTGAATGGATCGTGCTTAGCTCATATTCCAGTCTTTCGGTCAATTCAGAGGACGGCTTTTCGCCATAGCGCCGGTAAAGCCCTTTATAACACTCATCGCGAAAATATTTATAATGGTCAACGCCCTCCGGCAGCTCAAAATGCGGAAGCTTACGCACTCCAAACTCAAATTCCACATTACATCGTTCGGCAATCCGCTGAGTGTTATCAAACGCCTCGGGGTGATCGGGGAATAATTCCCGCATTTCGGCCTCGGATTTCAGATAGAATTCATCCGTTTTGAACTCCATTCGGTCGTCGTCGTTAATCGTCTTGTTGGTTTGAATGCACAGCAAAATACTATGAGTACGAGAATCCTCCCGGCGGATATAATGAGCGTCGTTGGTAACGACGAGAGGAGCGTTTATTTCCTCGGAAATACGGATAAGGGACGGAGCTATGCGCCTTTCCTCTTCGATTCCGTGATCCTGCAGCTCGATAAAAAAGTTTTTTATTCCAAAAAGCTTCTGATAAAACAGAGCCCTGTCCTTAGCGCCCTTATAATCGCCAATAAGGAGCTTTTGAGGTATTTCTCCCGCTAGGCAGGCAGATAGACAGATTAGCCCTTCGCTGTGCTTTTTAAGGAGCTCGTCGTCGATCCTGGGCTTCTTATAAAACCCCTCGGTAAAGCCCAACGACACCAGCTTAATGAGGTTTTGATAGCCGGTATTATTCTCACAAAGAAGTATCATATGATAATAATCGCGGTCGAGCTCGTAGGTTTTATCAAATCTTGAGCGCGGAGCGACATAAACCTCGCAGCCGATAATCGGCTTGATACCGGCGCTTTTACAGGCACGGTAAAAATCCACAGCGCCGTACATAACGCCGTGGTCGGTAATAGCAAGCGCAGTCTGCCCTAAGTCCACGGCCGACTGCGCGATTTCTTTTATTCGACAGGCTCCGTCGAGGAGACTGTACTCGCTGTGAACATGAAGATGTGTAAATGCCATATCAGTTCTCCAGAATTTCAGTGTTTACATATCCGTCCTTTAGCGTGAGCTTAACTCTGTCGCCGGGCTTGAGATCACTTACGGAAGCGACGATCTTACCGTCCTTTTCGGCGAAGCTGTAGCCCCTTTGCAGGACGGAAAAGGGATTTAGGCTTATGAGCTTATCGCCGAGGTTCTTTATATGCTGAGAAGAAAAATCGAATCTGTTGTTCACGGCAGTTTCGGCGGTTTTTTTAAGCGCCTCAAGCCTCTGCTCGTACAAACGTATATTTCTGTCAGGCGAAACCCTCGCTATCCGCGATCTTTTGGAGTTCAATGAGGATTCGGCCTTTATGAGCCTCGAGTCCATAAGAGAGCTCAAATACTGACGCTGGGACAAATAATAATTCTTAAGCTCCCGGCTGTCCGGGACGCAAAGCTCCGCGGCGGCCGAAGGCGTAGGAGCCCTAAGGTCGCTCACAAAATCACAAATAGTAAAATCTGTCTCATGTCCGACGGCGGAAACAACGGGAATGTGGGAATCATAAATAGCGTAAGCAAGCTCCTCGCTGTTAAATGCCCACAGATCCTCTATCGAGCCTCCGCCTCGTCCTATTATTATGACATCGGCGGCGTCGTGCTCGTTAAACAGCTTTACAGCGCGGACAAGCTGAGCCGGAGCGCCTTCTCCCTGAACAAGAACCGGCGCCAAGACGATATTTACACCGGGGAATCTGCGGGTCAGGATGTTTCTGATATCCTGAACAGCCGCTCCCGTAGGTGAAGTAATAACTCCGACAGTTTCGGGGAATCTCGGAACAGGTTTTTTTCGGGCTTTATCAAAAAGCCCCTCCTTCTCGAGCTTACGCTTGAGCTGCTCAAAGGCCTGAGTGAGCGCGCCGATACCGTCGGGGAACATATCCTCGACGTAAAGCTGGTAGCTGCCGTTTTGTTCATAAAGCGAAACCCTTCCGCGAGCGATAACCTTCATTCCCTCCTCGGGCTTAAAGCGCAGGTTTACCGCGTTAAAGCGGAACATAACGGAGTTGATCACCGCGCCCTTATCCTTGAGGCTGAAGTAAATATGGCCGCTGCTGTAATGATCCTTAAGATTGCTGATCTCTCCGGTAACAAAAACAGAGGAAAGAAGCGGATCACCGTCGAGCCGGGATTTTACGTAAAAATTCAGCTGTGAAATTGTAAGTATATTAGGTTTTGGAATCTGTGGAGTCTGCATATCGTTTGGTATATTCTCTCATTGCCAGCTTTGCTATTCCGGCCGCGTTGTCGGCGGAAAACTCGGGCTCGGCAAAATAAGCGTTGAATCGGTTTTGGAAGCTCTCGCGTATCATAGAATTCGACATAACTCCGCCGGCGAAAAGCAGAGGAAGCCTTCCGTATTTTTCGATAAGCTTTTCTGTCATTCCGGCAAGAGTTGTTTCAATATATTTTATGCAAAAATAGGCGATTTTTTCTTTTTCAGAATTATTATCGTACATATCACGACAAATATTTTCGAGCCCGCTCAAGCAGCAATCCTCCCCCTTTAGGGTAGGCCTGACCTTAACCTCGCCGTCAAAACGAAGCGCGAGCTTTTCGAGCTCTTTTCCGCAGGGAAAGCCGAGTCCCAGCATAACGCCGACCCTGTCGATAGCCTGACCGGCGTTCAAATCTAAGGTTTTAGCGATGATCTCGGTTCTAAAGCCGAAGCCCTCTGGCGTACAAAGGACTCCTTCGGTCGTTCCTCCGCTCACGTGAAAGGCAATAAACTCACGATCGAAGAGATCTTCGGCGCCCGAGCTGTGGATCGCGGCGGCGATATGCCCCTCCTGATGCGAAAAGCCGTACAGCGGAACGCGCAGGGTATCGGCTATTATTTCGGCCGCGGAGCTTCCCACGGTAAAACAGGGCATATACGAGCCTTCAACGGCTCTGGGACGCGTCGATACACCGACCGCTTTGATTTCGGCGGTATCTATACCGCTTACGAGGTCTTTATATAGCGTGTGAAGCTGCCGGGTATGGTGGAATACCGCGTCGCTCTGCCGAAGCCCTACGCTTCCCTTTTTTACAGGCAAAAGCTGCTTGCGCTGAATAACCCTCGAGTCATCGGAAATAAGCGCCGCTGAGGTAGTGTAGTTGCTGGTGTCGATACCGAGTACGTACATTATTTCCTCGATATAGCGCCGAGCACGCCGTTGATAAATTTACTCTCATCGACCGTGTATTTTTTAGCGAGCTCAACAGCC
The DNA here is from genome assembly GCA_902773155.1 of uncultured Ruminococcus sp. GTDB lineage: Bacteria > Bacillota > Clostridia > Oscillospirales > Acutalibacteraceae > Ruminococcoides. The sequence goes on along the minus strand of CACYDK010000201.1, from coordinate 1,959 downwards.
TCGTTTATCGCCACGCTGTCAGGAACCTTGTCCTCAAAGCGCATCTCATACACAGCGAGTCTTAATATTGCGAGACTCACCTTTGAAATACGGTTTACCGTCCAGCCCTTTTTAAGATGAGCTTCAATCACGCTGTCGAGATATTCGGTTTCCTTAAGCACGTTTTCGGCAATCTTTACCGCATAGGGATCAAAAGAAACCTCTCGGCTCTCGACGGCGCTTTCGAGGAGCTCCTCAAGCGGCGAATCGTTGAACATCGTCTCAAAAACGAGTAAAAAACCCTGTTCCCTAGCCTTGTATCTTGATAGTTTATTATCCATAATAACCCTGCTTTTCGTCTAAATATATTAGAGTATATCACAGTAAGTATTAAAAGTAAATAAACAGATACGGAAATGTAATAATATAGGCTCGGGTTTTTTACAACATTGTAACCCCGAATAGGTTTAAAAATACATTTTTATTTGGTATAATACTAACGAGTAAATTGTGGAGGGATATCTATGACGCCTACGCAAGCGCATCTCTTAAAATTGCTTTTGGAGATCGACGTGATCTGTAAGAAACACGATATCGAATATGTACTCGACTTCGGTACCATTATCGGCGCAGTGAGACACGAGGGTTTTATTCCGTGGGATAACGACCTTGATATCAGTATGACAGAGCCAAACTACAACAAGTTCGTAGAGGCTTGTAAAACCGAGCTCGACGGAAAAACCAGGATTTTCTGCGACAACCGCAGAAACCGCGAGTACCCGTCCGTTTTCGGAAGATATATAGATCTCGAATGTTCAAGGATCAGTCAGAGCTTTCCGTTCTGGCAGCCCCTTTGCGGACAGCTTATCGACATATTCTGTCTGGTGGAGCTTCCCGCGGACGAAAAGGAAAAAAATAAAGCTATTGAGCGTTTCTATGCCTACGACGAATTCTGCAACGAATCATACAGACATTACCGCAAGAAAACCGACGGTATTATGAGACGATACAGACGCTATAACAGAATCGCGAAGATCGTCGGCAAGGAAAAGGTACAGACCTACCTTGAAAAGAAAATTTTCAACCGCCATTACGATAATTTTGACACCTATATTTCATCGTCGGCCCGCTTTGTAGGTCCTTCCCCGGTAATTCCCAGAGAATTCTACGACGAATTTACGGACGTAAAATTTGAGGGTCACACCTTCAAAATGCCGAAGAAATACATCGAGGCTATGAGATATCATTACGGTGAAACCTACTATCTTCTTCCCGAGGACAAGCGTATTCACGCCGAAATGACTCACACCGGAATCCCTAACGAGGATTATTTCAAGGACTACGAGCCGTTTATAGATATTCCAAAGCTCCGCGAGCGCAGACTCAATCTAAAGAGGATCGAGACCGAGGAGGGCTACAGAAGCTATAAATGGAATCTCAATTACTACAGAGCTCTGATTTTCTCAATTGAACTGAAAATAAAAAAGCTTGTCCGCGAGAACAACATAGACCTCGAGAAGGTACTGAGCGGCGAGGACAAGAAAAGCCGCAAGAAGCTCTTCGAAATATACGGTGAGTATTACCACGCCCAGCTTCACAGCAGCGTAAGGTCGTGGAATATATACGCTGACGTAGACGACATCACCCTCGAGACCGCGGTCTATATTCTCCTTTACCACTGCAATGACTTTAACCGCGCAAAGAAGCTTATAAACCTTCGCCTCAGCAACGGCTACGCGCTTTCGGAAAGACTTGAAATCTACGACGATATCGTAAATACGATCTCGGAATACAAGAAATTCTACTTCTACGGGGATATCGACAACGCCGGAATGATGCTCGATCACGGCCTAAAAAACTACAAGGGTATAAAGGAACTCAGAGTTTCCAGACCCGAGTATTACGTCGCCGCAGGAAAGATTCAAAAGGCCGAGGAGGATATTAAGAAGCTTCTCGAGCACTATCCCGACAACGACATTG
>CACYDK010000200.1 GCA_902773155.1 uncultured Ruminococcus sp. | reverse complement strand
GATTATTTCAAAAACAGGCAACAAAAAATGGCTTAAAACGGAAGTTTCAAACCATTGAAAAGCTATATAGAATGCGGACTCGCAGTCAGTCGTTCACGTTTGGAGACCGCTGCTCTACCAACTGAGCTATACCCCTAAATGTTTATCCGATTTTACTGCTGCGAGGCTCTTTTCCTCACCAACGAAATGTTTCATACCATAAACATCCACCAAAAGTCAAGATTTTTTGAAAAATAGTATGGGTAAATCTGAAAAATCTTGAGGAGAAATAAAATGTCAAAAATCCTCGGATGAGTATCCGGTTTCATCTCGATAATAATGATAGAAAAAAATAAAAACCAACTATGCAAATTGCATAAATTCTCAGCCCGATCTTTGTTAAATAAAACTAACAACAAATAGATTAAAATATGGTAGAATATAGTTGCGGCGTACTCGGAAAACGTCGATCAAATCGCATTCGAAACTCTGATTATTAGGGGGAGGTTTATTTATGGAACAAGTATTAATGATCGTTTTCGGAATCATCACTATTGCTGTAGTGCTGCTGTTTGTTGCGTCCGAATGGCGAATTTTATCAAAAGCGGGGGAGAAGGGATGGAAGTCTCTTATTCCGTTTTACGGTCTTTTTGTCTCTCATCATATCGTCGGAATGAGCCACATATGGTTTATCTTGGAAATCGTCGCTTGGATCGCCGAGTTAGTGTTTGAGATAATAAAGTTCCCAGAACCCGTAGTTTTTTGGTTTGGTATCGTTGTGGGAGCATTTACGCTTTTATCCGAGATCGTTCATCTGATCAAAATATGCAATTGCTTCTCAAAGGGGATAGGCTTCAAAATAGGTACGATCCTGCTTCCAAACATATTTCTTCTGATTCTCGCGTTCGGCAAGGCTGAATACAAAAAGCCAAAGCATTGATCGCAAATCTTATTTGCTCGATATTTAATAATAGAAACGTTAGATTGTGTGAGTAGATCGCCGTAAAACGGCTCGATCACAATGAATTTTTATTTTACTTCAAAAAATTTCGAATATATGAACAGCGATATCCAAAGTCATAATAACCCGCCATACAAAATAACCTTTGCGGGCTTATCGCCCGAGGTGCTCAATGTTCGCCGGAAATTAACCTACTATGACTACCATATCAACGCGGAAAGAGAATGGAACCTCGAGGTACCGGTCAACTTTAGCCTCAGTATCCCGTCAAGTGTAAAAGAGATCGGAGACAGTTCCTTCTATGGATTTGGTGTAGTAAACAATAAGAATTCCAATTCCGGAGCGATTTGGAATGTGCGTATGGGCATAAATGTCAAAAAGATCGGCAAAAAGGCCTTTATGAACTGCGCCTTTAATAAGATCATGCTTCCCGAAACTCTCGAGGAGATCGGCGAGCAAGCCTTCGCCCGCCACTGACAAAACGACCGGAAAACCGACCGAAAAATCCGCCGAGCCCTCGACCGACCCGACAGAAACTGATCCGGTCACTCCGACCATGACTGATCCGACCGAGCTACCGACGCCTTCCGCTACTGTCGCTCCCACGGAAGACTCGAGCGCTTCAACAAAGCTCAAACAGTCGATGACTGTAAAGTCGAAAAAGAAAACCGTCAAGGCAAAGACTCTTAAAAAGAAAAACGTTACCATCAAAAAGCTTTTCACGATCAAAAACGCCCAGGGCAAGCTGACTTACAAGCTGGTTAAAAAGGGATCGACCAAAAAGCTTACAAAGAAAAAGCTCTGGAAACGCTTCAAAATCAATAAAAAAGGAACCCTCACTATCAAAAAAGGCTCCCTCAAAAAGGCGACCTACAAGCTGAGAATAAAAATCACAGCCAAAGGAAACGCTTTGTATAAAAAGGGCAGTAAGACTGTGACGGTTAGAATCAAAGTGAAATAATTATTAATAAATAACAATTTGGTCGTGCTCTGAAGCTTCGAAAAAGAGCGGAGCACGACCTTTTTGTTGATATAAAAATGTTTTATGCGTTTAAAGAATTATCTTTTTTTATAGAGTACGAGCTCCGGGTCCGATCCGTTCGGACCGTATGTGGAAATCAAAATGAAATCCATATTTGCAAGTACGCCGAAGCATCTGTCTCCGCCGAACTCGGATTCAAGCTGGTTGCCCAGATATGTTGTTCCTTCGTCTAAAAGCTTTGCCTTCTGTCCGTTTGGAAGGCGGTATTCTAGATTCACATACTTTCCGACCAGAGCGTTCAGCTTTTCGACCTTCGGCATGCCCTCAATGTTAAGCCCGTTGATCTCATCAATCAGCTTTTTCTTGAACTCATCGAACTCTCCGCCGTCGCTAAGCTCCTCGTATCGTTTCCAGTAATCGAGCTTCGGAAGCATTTCCCTCATATATGTGCGAGCCTGCTCTTCGGTAAAGCCCTGTTTTGTCATATGAGGAATACAGACGTCGATCAGATTATCCATATCGCTGTAGGTGTATGTTCCGTCGGCATAACACCATTTGCAGTAATCCTCATTGAATGTTCCGTCCTGATTCCTGCTTATTATCTCATCCTCAAGCGGCATTCCGCAGCATTGACATATGAGCTGGCGGGGCGCGCCGAGCAGTGTATTTATCGAAACGCCAAAGAGATTTGACAGCAGTTTCAGTGTTTCCGTATTCGGTACAGTTTCGCCGTTTTCCCATCGCGAAACTGCCTGACGTGTTACGAAAACCTTTTCGGCGAGTTCGTCCTGCGATAAACCGTTTTTTGTTCTCAGTTCATAAATAACGTCTTTTGTGTTCATGCTAACACCTCCTGATTGTATTATACCACAACATCAATTATATGAAAAGCAACATCTTGTTGCTGTTTGATCAGATTTCAACGTTAGTTTGGATCAATTTTTAAAAAAATATTGAAAAAATATCCTTTTAATGCTATACTACACCTGTTGTGAAAAGAAAGGTGGATATGTATGAATATTGTATGCTTAGACCTTGAGGGCGTATTGGTACCTGAAATCTGGATCGCTTTTTCTGAGGCGACCGGTATTCCTGAGCTAAAGAAAACTACCAGAGACGAGCCCGACTACGATAAGCTGATGAATTATCGTCTTGCTATTCTTAAGGAGCACGGACTCGGGCTTAAGGAGATTCAGGATGTTATTTCTACGATCGATCCTATGCCCGGAGCCAAGGAGTTCCTTGATGAGCTTCGTTCGCTCACTCAGGTCATTATCCTGAGCGATACCTTTACGCAGTTTGCAGCCCCGCTTATGAAAAAACTCGGTTGGCCGACAATTTTCTGCAACAGTCTTGAGGTTGCGGATGACGGCGAGGTAACAGGCTTTAAGATGAGATGTGAGAAATCTAAGTACACTACCGTAAAGGCTCTCGAGTCCATCGGATACGATATCATCGCAAGCGGCGACAGCTACAACGACCTGGGAATGATCCTGGAGGCTAAGCACGGCTTCCTCTTCAAGAGCACCGACAAGATCAAGGCCGATTATCCCGACCTTCCGGCGTTCGAAACCTACGACGAGCTTCTCACAGCTATCAAACGCGCCTTATAATTTTTATAAACTATCCGGGCAGATGTTTTATTCTGCCCGGATTATTGTTTTATTTTTTTCCTTTGTTGATTGAAAAGAGCCGTACGGCATTTTTGTACATAAGATTGTCGTAATCGTCTTTGCTGAGCAATTCCTTTAGCTCGTAAAAATATTGCTGATATAGGGAGCGCTCTCCAAATTTGTTGCAG
>CACYDK010000199.1 GCA_902773155.1 uncultured Ruminococcus sp. | reverse complement strand
GTTTATCTATACGAATTGATGAAGAAATGCTCAACAAATTACACGTTGTCGCTGACTATGAAGGTCGCTCGGCAAATAGTCAGATATTGATTCTGATTCGTGACGCGATTGAGAAGTATGAAGAAAAGCACGGGAAGATTGAAATATAATAGAAAGCACTTGGTTGTTTATTTTAACAATTGAGTGCTTATTTAATGTGAGTATAATAGTTTTTTGGGTGGTGTGAATTATATGTACAGTAGCATTAAGGGCTAATAGCCTTGGTTTTATTGATTTTTTCTTATATTAAGTTTATAATTAAGTTATGTTTTTATGTAAGAGGTAAACTGTATGAAGAAAAAGTCAACTAAGGAACTGTTAGCGGAATCTTTTCTGGAGCTGGCAGAAAAGAAGCCTATCAATAAAATAACCATTGCGAATATCGTGGAGAACTGCGAGGTAACTCAGCCTACATTTTACCGATATTTTAAAGACAAGTACGATATGATCGCGTGGATATACGCAAGGCTTGCCGGTCAATTTATCGGAAAAATCGGTCAGAATGGATATGTATGGAAGGATACGCTTTTGGACGGTATGAGGTTTTATGCCGAAAACCGTGAGTTTATGGTGAACGCATTAAAGCACACCGGCGGGCGCGAATCGTTTATGTTCCAGATGTCCGAAATGAATATTGAGTTCATAAAAAACGAAATAAAGAAAAAGCTCGGAATTGAAAATTGTCCTGAGGATTTGATCTCCGTCACAAAGATATATTGCTACGGTACGAATCAGTATCTGTATGAATGGCTTACAGAGAAATCGGACGTATCTTTTGAACAGGCAGCGCAGTTTATGGAGAAGAGTATGCCCGATATTTTGAGACCGTTTTTGTGTGAGTAAAAAAACTTTATAATTTGGCAAATTTATAAAGTTATGTTATAAAAATCATAAATTATAACGTGACTTGAGGCGGATTTTCGGTTAATATATAGTTGTGCACAACAAGACACAGCACAGCAATAATCTACTAAATAAAAAATCAGGAGGTTTTTATTATGACATTAGAAGAAAAGATTAAGATGCTCAATGATTATGCAATGGCTTGGTATTCCAGCTCGCAGGCTGATTATATCCATGAGGCAACCTTCCGTGCGCAGGGCTTTGGAAAGTTCGCAGATTTATGCAAAGGAGAAGCTGAGGAGGAGCTGGAGGAAGCAAGAAAATGCACAGAAAGAGTCGTTGCCCTTGGCGGCAAACCTGTGTTTGGATGCTTTGAACAGCCGATTTTTAGTGAAATTAAGGATCTCCTGAAGGACTGGGACGACGGCTTTAAGGAGCAGCAGGGCGTTGAAGAGCTCGAAAAGATTGCTGCTTCCCTCACAGATGACTCCATCACCAGAAAGCTGGTAGAAAGCTTTGTTGAGTGTGAGTCAGAGCATAGGGCTTGGGTGGCAAAACATCTGGGCATTATCGAAAGAATCGGCTACGAAAACTATCTGATCGAGCAGCTCGGCTAATAAGAGGGAGAAACAGTCATGAATGGTATTGAGAGAGTTTATCAGTTTTTAGATGAGGTTCATACCTACTATCTCGCTACTGTTGAGGGCGTCCAGCCGAGAGTAAGGGCGTTTGGCACAGCACTCCTGTATGATGGAAAACTGTACATTCAGACCGGCAAGGTCAAGCCCGTTTCCAAGCAAATCGCCGCAAATCCGAAGGTGGAGATATGCGCTTTCAAGGGCGGCAAGTGGCTGCGTATCGCTGGAGAGCTTGTCAATGATGACAACCGTGACGTCAAGGTTGCCATGCTTGATAAAATGCCGTCATTAAAGCCGATGTACAGCGCTGACGATGATAATATGCAGATGCTGTATTTCAAGAACGCGACAGCTACCTTCAGCTCGTTTACCGAAGAGCCTGAAGTGATTCAGTTTTAAGGAGAATATCATGAACGAAAAAGAAATGATCTTAGAAGCGATGAAAAAGGCAGGCGTTCCGCTGAACGCTGGCAAGGTCGCGGAGCTGACCGGTCTTGACCGTAAGGTCGTAGACAAGGCTTTCGCCGCTATGAAAAAGGACGGTACCATTGTGTCTCCCGTAAGATGCAAGTGGGAACCCGCTGAGAAATAAACTTTACTTAAGGCTGGCGTTGCGCAGTAAGCATACGTCAGCCTTTTTCTAAAAAGATGAAAAGGAGTAACATTATGTATGATGTGATTTTTATAGGAAGCGGTCACGCCGCATGGCACGCTGTTGTAACGATGGCACTTGCGGGAAAGAAAGTGGCGGTAGTTGAGAAGGATTTACCGGGCGGAGCTTGCCCGAATTACGGCTGTGACGCGAAAATTCTTCTTGACGGTCCGTTTGAGT
>CACYDK010000198.1 GCA_902773155.1 uncultured Ruminococcus sp. | reverse complement strand
TGCTGGGCGTTATACTGCGGCTGCTGGTACTGCTGGGCGTTATACTGCGGCTGCTGATACTGCTGGACGTTATACTGCGGCTGCTGGTACTGCTGGGCGTTGTACTGCGGTTGCTGGTACTGCTGAGCGTCGTACTGCGGTTGCTGGTACTGCTGAGCGTCGTACTGGGGCTGCTGATACTGCTGAGCGTTATTTTGAGGCTCATATCTCTGAGCTTCCGGCGCATAAGGATTCTCCTCGAATTCCGGCTCTGCGGTCACGGGCTCCTCCGCGGCGACAGCCGCCACCGGAATAATCGGCTCCTCGTCGAGCGGCGCGGGCTGAGCGTACTCAATCGGCTCTACCGGTTGTACGGGTTCAACAGGCTCGACGTTCCGGACAGGCTGTACCGGTTCATCGCCGTATTTTGCAATATTATATCCGCACGCAGGGCAAAACTTGATATCGCTGTCGATTTCGATTCCGCATCTGGGACAAAACTTACTCACAATTTCCTTCCTTCCCGCCCTTTAAGGGCATTAAGCTTTTTGAGACAACCGCGCGCAAATCATGCGCGGTATTGTATTAATCACTTAGAAAGCGTGTATTCGCTTTTTATTGTAAGATAAGAGCTCAAACCGGGTTAACCCCGGCATTTACTTCAAGAAGCCCTGAATAATCTTCTCTTCGGCTTCTTTTTCGGTCAGTCCGAGCGTCATCAGCTTCATAAGCTGTTCGCCGGCAATTTTACCGATTGCGGCCTCATGGATCAAAGAAGCGTCCACGCAGTTAGCCTTTAGCTGAGGAGTAGCAAGTATCACGCCGTTATCCATAATGATCGAGTCGCATTCGGCGTGACCGTTGCAGGCGGCGTTGCCGCTGATCCCGAGGACTACCTCCTGATAGCTGTTTTCCTTTGCGACGCCTCGGCTTATGAGGTCGCATTTGCTCTGCTCTCCGTCTAAGTCGACCGACATCTTAGCTACAGCCTTCTGTACTCCGTCGGTCATAATCTTATCGTGTATGATAAGACTCGCATTTTTGCCGATCGTGGCATTAGTCTCTCTTATGGTATCGTCTACGCCGGAGATCTGCGCGGTCTCCATCAGCATATAGGCGTTTTCGTCAAGCTCTACAACCGTGGTGGGATTCATAAGGCGCTTTCCCTCGCCCGTACCCTCGCCGTAGTGCTTTTCGACATATCTGACTCTGCTGTTTTTTCCTACGTGGAAGCTGTGGACGCCGTCGTGACGGCTGTCCTCTCCCCCGCAGTTCGAAATTCCGCAGCCTGCGATTATGGTGATGTCGCAGTTTTCACCGATATAGAAGTCGTTGTAAACAACCTCCTTAAGCCCGGTCTCACTGATGATTACCGGGATGTGTACGCTCTGGTTTACGGTATTCGGCGCGATTATGATATCTATGCCGGAAACATCGGTTTTAGTTACTATGTCGATATTTGATGTCGTGTTTCTGGCGGCGCTTTTTCCGTTACTGCGAATGTTATAAGCACCGACAGGAAGGGAGTCGAGCTCGGCGACTTCCTTCAGCATTCTTTTTTCGAGTTCATTCATCGCCGTTCTCCTCTCCGTCGTTTTTGAGAGTTATCTCACCTGTAAGCTCGCGCAGCATTTTGAGAACCTTTTGTCCCTCGCCGTAGGAGTCGATTCTGCCGTCCTTTAGATAGATGATTTTGTCGGCGATATTGAGAATACGCTCCTGGTGGCTGATTATTACAATGCTGCCCGAGGTGCGCTTGTACAGCTTTTCGAAAACCTTAATAAGGCTGTTGAAGCTCCACAGGTCGATCCCCGCCTCGGGCTCATCAAAGAGCGAGAGCGCGGTTCCCCTGGCGGCGGTCATAGCAATTTCGATACGCTTCATTTCGCCGCCGGACAGAGTATCGTTGAGCTCGCGGTGCCAGTACTTTGAGGGCTCAAGTCCCACCTCTGTGAGCAGAGCCTTTACATCGCTAAAATTCCCGTGAGAAGCGAGCTTTAGCAGATCCTCGACCCGAAGTCCTTTAAAACGCACGGGCTGTTGGAAGGCAAAGCTGATCCCAAGATTAGCGCGTTCGTTCACAGGCATCTCGGTAATATCCCGTCCGTCAAAGATGATCTGTCCCGAGGTTGGGGCGATTATTCCCATTATTATCTTTGCGAGAGTCGATTTTCCGCTCCCGTTCGGGCCTGTTATCGCTACAAACCTGTCGTCTATTTTAATATTAATATCATTTAAAATCTTTTTTCCGTCTATTTCGTAGGAAATATTCTTTAATTCCAGCAATTCTTGTCCTCCCGTGTCGCATTTTACGCACTTATAAAGGATATTATAATATATTTTCCACGAACAATCAATATAGTTTTTTCATTTTATACCTTTTTCAGCTTTACTTTCTTGGATTGATTAACAACATATGGATAAACTTGGACGAAATCCGTATAAATTCAACTCGCTTATCATTATTTAATGCAGTATTTATAACTATATGAAACCACCCCTGGCATTCGTAAGGGGCGGCACTTTTCTTTATTGCGAGTTATTTAACACGCACCTTGATTTTGAAGGATATGTTATTAATCATAGAAGTGGTTTTTGCTTTATTCTTCTTATATCTTTTGATGATTATCTTTTTCGCGGTCTTATTAGAGGTAACCTTAGCAATCTTCTTATTGGAAGTCTTGAAAGAATTCTTGATTAATTATGATACAAATGCAGCTCCGTACTTCTTGAGCTTCATTCTAATATGTGGCCATAATGCTTCGTATTGAGCAAACTCTTTCTGAGCTTCATCCATATAGGCAAGCATGAAAGGAATTTTTTCATTACAATTAGGTTTGCTATGCTTATCCACAAACAGTCCATCGTGTAATTTATTTAGAATATCTCTTTCATCGGCCTCCCAACTAATGCGAAAAGCAGATTCAAAGGATAGAATCATATCATATGCTTTAGTCTTTGATTTCTAACCCATATGATAAATCCATCTTTTTTATTTTTTCAGATAAACCTGCTTTATATTCTTGATTGAGAATCCTAAAAACCTGCCCTGTTTCATCCATTATTTCAGGGCTATTAATAATATAGTCACTCATATCTTTATACCATATTTATAAAGCATCGTCCCAATTATCGATTAGTTTATCCACTTGAAGTTTTAAATCTTTGTAGAAAACCTTGTCCGTCATTTTTTTAACTCTTGACAAAGAAATGGTTTTGCTATCTTTGCATAATTCATTAATTCTAAAAGTAGGAATAATGTAGAATTCCCAATGCTCTAACAAATGCCAACGCCAGAATTCCAAAATAGTCATTTCGGTAATATCACCGTCGTATGTGAAACGCTAATCTCCAACTAACTGATTATCGCTTAGCTTTTTTATAATAGATAATTCTGACATTTTTATTTTCACATCCTAGTAAATCGCTTACCGATATCAATCAGTCATTACCGACATAAAACTATCCATAAAGAGCTTGGTGTCGATTTTTGTGACAACTTCAAGATTATATGAGCCTATCTTAGGCATTGCCTCGTATACAGAGCCCTTCTGATACATGATAATCTGGCCGTAGGCTGCGTCGTTACCGACGCAGGCTTCGCCGTAACACGATTTTGTTTCAAGCACAATATCAGGCCAGATCAGGCAGGCTACAGCAATCGGGTCAGGTATCATCATATCCATTCCATTTTCCTGTTCAAAGGCAAAGAGCTTTGTAAAAGCCTTGCTCATGAACACGCCCTTTTCGTTTCCCTGCGCTAATTTTGTCATCTCATTTTTGGTTATCATTACTTCTTTGATCGAACACATATCCAAGCCTAAGATCGTCATCGGCAGCTCGGCGCGAAGCACTGTGTCGTAAGCCTCCGCGTCGCTGTAAACATTGAATTCCGACACGGGAGTAGCGTTGCCGGCTCCGAAGCCCGTTGTTCCCATGACCCATATACGCTTACAGAGCTTCATAGTATCGGGATCCTTCTTAACGGCGAGGGCGATATTGGTGAGCGGTCCTACAGCAATGATCTCAACCTCTCCGGGATCGGACTTGATTGTGTCGAGTATAAAATCGACCGCGTCGCCGTCCTCCGCGCTTCGCTTGGGATGGATCAAATCCTGATCTCCCATTCCGTCCTTACCGTGAACGCTGATCATCTCCTCGAGTTCCTTTTTCAGGGGCTTTTTCGCGCCGATATAAACAGGAGCTTCAACATCACAGAGTTCCAATGTCATCAGCGCATTTTTGGCAGCTTTTTCAAGCGGCACATTACCATAAAGCACGGTTACTCCGAGGATATCGAGCTGTTCGCTCGTTGCCGCAAGAACAAGCGCGGCAGCGTCGTCCGAACCTGCGTCCGTATCAATAATTACCTTGTGACGCTGTGTTTTACTGGCTTTTACCGTTGTCTCGCTTGCGGATTTCTTCGATTCAGTTGGTTTGGTATCTGTATTAACTGCACCGCATCCGCATAACAAGATCATAATCGACGCAAGTACACAAGCTATCGTTTTTTTAATACATTTCATAAGAAACAACTCTATCTATATCTATCATTTTTTATATTCTCAATGCAACAGCATAGCAAGCCTTTTTCCGAGTAAAATACCCAAAATACAGATTGCTACACTCAGCACAATATATACGCTTCCGAAAAAATATGATTTCTTTTCAAACAAATTGAATGCTTCAAGCGAAAATGTTGAAAAGGTTGTAAAGCCTCCGCATACTCCTGTTTTCCAGAACAGGACAGTATTATCAGATATATCGCTTTTATTGCTTACGATACCGACGATAAAGCCGATAAGTATAGCTCCAATGATATTAGTTATAAGGGTTAGTATAGGAAATTCTGTTTTTACAGGAATAAGGCTTATGAAGTATCTTCCTACCGCGCCTAACGCCCCACCGAGAGCAACAAACAAAAAGCTCATTTATTATCCTCCATAAATTCCGATTCGCCATATTAAATAATACACCAACGAATTCGAATAAAGCCTAAGGCAAAAACAACAATATCAAAAAAGAATCAATTACTGTTCCGG
>CACYDK010000197.1 GCA_902773155.1 uncultured Ruminococcus sp. | reverse complement strand
GCTCGATGCCGAGGATCCTTGCGGCTTCCTCAACTCTTCTCTTGATCTCCTCCTTGGGAGTCTTTCTCAGCTTAAGTCCAAATGCCATGTTATCATATACGGACATATGCGGATAGAGAGCGTAGTTCTGGAAAACCATCGCGATATCTCTGTCCTTAGGAGTTACGTCGTTACAAAGCTTGTCGCCTATGTAGAGCTCGCCCTTTGAGATATCCTCAAGACCCGCGATCATACGCAGGGTTGTGGACTTACCGCAACCGGAAGGACCAACAAGGATGATAAACTCCTTATCGTCGATCTCAAGGTTAAAGTCTGTAACGGCTACAACTCCGCCGTCGTAGATTTTGTAAACATGCTTTAAGCTTACATTTGCCATATATATTCCTCCATATGTAATAATGGTTTTTCAACGCTATTATTCTAACACTTTTTCAACAATAATACCATTTGTAAAGTGAACAAACTTTTATTATTCTTTTTATGTAAAATGGGGACAACGTAAAAATTGCCCCCTGGTTTTTGTGCTAAATGCCGATAAATATTACATCTTTTTCATTTTTTGACAGCTCTCGAGACTCTCCTTCGGCCAAAGTCTCGTCAAGCCTGAGCCCGCCGATCGACAGACGCTTAAGGTATGTAACGGTGAGCCCGCGAGCCTTGAACATTCTCTTTACCTGATGAAACTTGCCCTCGCAGATTTCAACCTCTGCGCATTTGTCGCCTGTTTTGTAAAGCTTCGCCGGCATGCATAAGAAGCCGTCGGAGAGAGCGAGACCATCCTCAAAGGACTTTATGTCGCTGTCGTCGATATCTCCGTCAAGGCGTACAAAGTAACGCTTGATGACCTTTGATCTCGGCGATATCACGCGGTGGGCAAAGTCGCCGTCGTCGGTGAGCAGCAGAAGTCCTACCGAGTCCTTGTCAAGCCTTCCGGCCGGGGCGAGCCCCCTGCGCCTTAAATGTTCGGGTACAAGGTCGATAACCGTGCGCGAAAGCTTGTCCTCGGTAGCTGATACTACGCCCGCAGGCTTGTTCATCATCAAATAAACATGTTCGCTTAGGTTATGCTCTATGCCGTTTACGGTGATTTTGCTTTGATCTGGGTCAAGCTTGTGCTCGGGCCTTTTTATGACCGTGCCGTCAACTTGCACTGCTCCGGAGCGAATCAGTTTTTGCGCGTCTCTTCGAGAGAGCTTACCGTCGCGCGAAAGCAGTTTGTCGAGACGTTCCATCAGTTTTCACCAAAAATGCTGAGGATCTCCTCTTTTTGAGCCATGATAGCGTCATAGCCCTCCTGGATCGTCTCGTCGACGTCGTCGATATTGAAGAGCTGAGTGTTTTCATTGGTGATCTCTACGGCGAGATCGGCCATTTTCATCGACTTGCGCGTGCCGTCGATCGAATAGACGTCGAGGGCTCGCCAGATTACCTTGATAAGGCCGCCGAGACCTGAGTCGGGGTCGTAATTCATAATGTTAAAGCCTATTGCCAGAACCTTGCCGACTCCCATATCCTTTAGGATTTTAACAGGCAGATTGTCTTTTGAGCCGCCGTCAATAAAGTTGTAGTTTTTGTAGGGACAGGTCGTGTAGATCGCCGGGAAGGACATACTGGCTCTTACGGCGGTTTCAAGAGGAGCGTCGGTTATGTAGTGTATATGGTCGTTAGAGAGGTGTTCGTCCTCGGTCGTGAATATGCATTCGTCGGTCGTGAGGGTGTCCACTGTGCAGATCGAGAGATTGATCGGCAAATCCCTGAAGCCCTTGATATTCTTTTCCTTCATAACGCCCCGGATGATCTCCTCGATGATCTCGCCGTTCTTGATTCCGTCTCTCTGGACGTTCTTGTTGATGATAAAGGTCGCGAGAGATTTAAAGATCAATCCGTTGTCGATTTCCGCAAGGCTTTTCCAGTGGGTTTTTACGATGGCTCTGAGCTCGTCGAACTCAAAGCCCATAGCGATAATAGCGGCCATAGCCGCTCCGGAGCTTGTCCCGGATACGAACTGGGGACGAATCCCGAGCTCGTAGAGAGCCTTTATCGCTCCGATATGGGCGATCCCCTGTAAGCCGCCTCCGGAAAAGGCGATTCCGATTGAGTTTTTTCTGTCCTGTTTGTTCATAAGGCGCCTCTTATTTGTAAAAATGGTAAACGTTGCAGTATGATTCGGTTTCGACAAAGTAATCATACCAGTTGAAGAACTCGTCAAAGCTGTAGTCGGCCTGGATGAGCTCGTAATTTTTTAATCCGGTGTTTTCACATATGTATTTGATAACGCTTTTATTATCTGTAAGCCGCGAGATGTATACGGTCACGCTGTCGAGCTTCTTGAGCTTATCGTCCGATTTGAGCTTGTCCATACTGTTTGTGAGCTCTTTTTCGGAGCCGTTGTTCATATAGGCGTCGGCAAATTCCGAGATCTTTCCGTTGGTTATAACGCCGCGCTTGGAGGCAAAATCGTCGAGATCGTCGCCGAGATGAGGATCCATCTCCGAGGTCTGGACGATCATCGTGCTGTCGTAGTTCATAAATTTGTCTATGCACTTGTTCCATTCCAGCATAGCTGTTCCGACGAATATACAGTTTTTATCCTTAGGCTCGTAGAGATTTGTCCTTCCGTAAAGATAGTACGGCCTTACGCTGATAATGCCCAGCACGCTTGCGAGCAATACGCTCACGGGCATAACGAAACTACCGGCCTTCTTTCCCTTGAAAATCACCTCGAAGGCCTTGATATAGGCGAAGGTGAATATCATTGCGATAAACGGCAGAGAAGCCATAACGTAGCGGTCGCTGTTAAAGGGGGAGAGCAGCGAGATCCCGACGAAATAGCAGAAAGCCGGAACAATAATGAACATCGACTGACGATTTAGCTTGCGGCGCTTTTTGGAGCGGTAGAAGATGAAGAACACGAACGCTCCGAGTACGGTAACCGCCAAAAGCCAGATTTGGCCGAGGAAGAGGTCTTTAGCGAGGATCTCAACGTATGTCAGCAGCTTGTAGCCGAAGTAGGTAAGTATCGTAATGAAGTCGATGTCAAGACTCAGCGAGCCGAAGCCGCGGTTTCCGCCGAGTACGTTCTCGATAATGTGCGGATAGATCGCCATAGCCGCGCCGGCCGCGACGACGCAGGACGCGATAACGAGCAACAGATCCTTGATGTGCTTTTCTTTGATCTTGAACACGAGAAAAACAAGTCCTGTCAGTCCGGCAAAAAGTATAAAGTAGTATTGAGTGAGGATACCTAAGGTCACGTTTACGAACAGGATCAGGCAGTCTATGATTTTTACATCGCCTTTTTTGTCGTAAAGCCTTATCATATTGTACACGAACCACGTTACAAAGAAGGTGAGCGTGGCGTACATCCTCAGATAAATAGTGGTCGTAAAGCATGCGATGCTGAGCGCGTACGCCGCCGTTCCGACAAGCGCGTAGAGATTGTTCTTGCTTATGCGTTTTCCGATCTTGAACAGAAAAATCAGAACTCCCGTCATCGCCAGCACGTTTATCGAGTAAGCGAAGTAGGGACTGAATTCTCCGGGGAAGAAGGAGCATACCGTGTGTACGAGCGCGTAGTAAAACGGCGGATGGGAGGCGTCGATGATCTGGTTCTCGATAACCTGGTTGTAGTTGAAGCGGTCGCTTTCAGATACGGTGAGGTATTCGTTGAAATCCTTGGGCTCGTTCCAGCCTCCGTCTACGTTCAGCTGCTTTTGGCTGTTGGCGAGGTTGTAGGTAAGGAGCTCGTCCTCGTGATAGCCCTGCTTAGAGCTTATGTAGAAGGTGCTTATAACAAGGCTTGCTAAGATGATTGCGGCAAGTATGATGCGCGCCGCGCTGTCTTTAATCTTCATAGTCGTTCCCTAACAGTATTCGACCCGGTCGGTACAGGCCGTACTTCTGAAAAATTTTATGCTTGTGAATTTCGTCTCAAGCATTCGGCAAAGAGGCGAAATAGCTATGTCCTCTGTTTTAAAATGTCCGGCGTCTATTACCGCGATATCCGCGCTGTTCGCGTCGAGAAGCTCGTGGTGCTTGATCTCGCCGGTTATCAGTACGTCCGCGCCTTTTTCGCGCGCAAGAAGCGCCAAATCACCGCCGCTTCCGGAGCAGACCGCGGCTTTTTTTACCGGCTTGTTGCCGAGAGTAAACCGTACGCCCTCGCAGGAAAGAGCGGCCTTTATTTTTTTTGCCAGAGTTCTCACGTCGGTTTCCTCGTCGAGCTCTCCCAGCACAAGGCACTCGTTTTCAACGAAGGAGGCGTTTTTAAGCCCGACCGCGTCGGCAAGGCAGGTGTTTACTCCAAACTCGGGGCTTATGTCGAGATTGGTGTGCAGACACAGCGCCGAGAGCCCGTTTTCGGCAAGCCTGTAAACCGCGCTGTCGCGGGGCACTCTTTTAAGCGGGCTGAAAATAACCGGATGGTGGCTGATTATAAGCTCAGAGCCGTTTTTTACAGCCTCATCGATAACCTCGGGCGTTATGTCGAGGGCGACCGTTACGCTCGAAATCTCGGCGTCCTCGCTGCCCACAAGCAGACCGACGTTGTCAAAATCCATAGCCGATCCAAGCGGCGCGAAGGTCTCTGTGAATTCTATTATATCTCTAATTTTCATAGCTTTTGAGAATATTTTCAAGTTCATCGGCCAGGGTCAGACAGCTTTTGTCGCCCTTGCCCTTGTTTTTTAGGTTCCTGATGTGCTTTTTGAGGAAAAGCCTGCTGTCGTTTTCGCTGAGATCGAGCTTTCCCGTGTAGGCTTCTGTCCCGGAGAGAGTCCGTTTTTCGCCTGTAAAGCCGGCGGATAACGCGGTGTAAACCTTACCGTGAGATTCGGCGCAGAGCTGTTTTTTTACTGCGAAGCCGTTTTCATACAAAAGAGAAATAAGCTCGGGCGCTCGCGTCATAGGCTGAAGAACCAGGTTCAGATTTTTGTCCCTCGTCAGCGGGCTGTCGAGGATGATCTGCCCGATGATATCTCCGCCCATACCGGCGATGACTGCGTCTGTGATCCTGTCCTCCGGCGAGACGACCGAAAGCCCCGACCCGAGACGGAATTCGATATTCCCGGCGCTGTATTTTTCGGCGTCGGCTTTTCCGGCCTCAAGAGGACCCTCGTTGATGTCGGAGGCGACCGCGCTCTCAATAAGCCCGCGCTTCAAAAGATAAACGGGCAGATAAGCGTGGTCTGTTCCAACGTCAATAAGCCTTGCGCGGTTTTGCACAAGGCTCGCACACATTAGTAATCTCCGGTCTAAGCTGAAGAGCCTGTCCATTATCAGGCGATTACTTCCTTGAGCTTTTCGATGAGCTCGTCCGCGTCAACGCCGTGAACCATACAGGCGTCGGCTACGCTTTCGCCTCTCGAGGCGGGACAGCCGAGGCAATGCATCCCGATCGCCATAAATACGGGAGCTGTCTGAGGATAAGCGTCGAGCACGTCTCCGATGATAGATGTTTTGTCAATAGTCATAATGATACCTCCATAAATATATAACAGAAAAACGCTTGATGGCCGAACGCCGTAAAAGCGGCGTCAGCCGAGCGGGATCCTGATTGTTTGAGCGCCCTTGAGGACGCCGATTTCTGCTTTGTCAACAGTGAGTATTTCGCCGTCAATACCGATTTCGAACGGTTCGTCAGCCTCGTAAATAACCCTGTCGGACTTGAAATGACGGATAAATGCGGTTTTGGGATTGTCGATGTGGCCGCCCTTCGAAAAGGTCGGCAGCAGTGAGATGAACTTTAGTACGCCGATCGTCGGAATGTACATAAAGTCGAGCTTGCCGTCGTCCCTCGAGGCCTTCGGCGCGCATTTTATTCCTCCGCCGTAGTACTTTCCCTTGGCGCAAAGCGACAGCAGACAGTCGTCTGCGGCAAGGCTCCTGCCGTCTGCAACTACACTGAGCTTGTGCCGCCGCTCCTTAAAAAGGCAGTAGAAAATCGAAAGCTTATAGGCAAGCCCGGGCGAGATAAAGCGTTTTTTCTTGAACCGCTCGACGTTTTTAGCGACGGCGCAGTCAAAGCCTACCGTAACCGAGTTGCCGCTGATTTTATCGTTGCAGCATATCAGGTCGATCTCGACGTCGCGGCCGTTTATCAGGGAATCGATATCAAGGTAGCTCTCGCGCGGAATCTCAAAGTCGCGTATAAAATCGTTCCCTGAGCCTGTCGGAACAGGGGCGACGACGCTTCCGAGCCCATGCGATCCGCAAATCACCTCGTTTAGCGTGCCGTCGCCGCCGCAGGCGAAAATAAGCGAGTTTTTGCCGTATTTTTCGGAGAATTCCTTAGCAAGCACCGCGGCGTGGCCGCTGTATTCGGTGTATCTGACTTCAGCGTCATAATGCTTTGAAAGCTGGTCTTCAACGAGCTTATACGATTCGTTTTTTCCCGCTTGGCGGTTGATTATAAACAGAAGTTTCACAGCTGTTCCTCTTTCCGTTATGTAGCTTGAAAATCGCGCCCATCGCGTAGCCGATAAAAGTAATGACACAAAAGTTTAACATTTTCTGTTCCTCCTTAATGTTGTTGATTACATTATAGAGAAACAGCTGTCCCATATTCAGGACTATGATTTTATGTTATTTGGTTTTGTAGTAGAGTACGTTGTTGATTTTGAGCTTCTTTTTATCCTTCGAGAGCTTGTACTCGAGCTTCAGCGTGCGGATGGTTTCCTTCATATACTTAAGAGTGATGTCTCCGTCCGCGTCGATCGTCCAAACGCTCTCGGTGGTGGTGTAGCCGGTGTTTCGGATCAGGGTGCCGTCTTTGTAGAACTCATAATCCTTTTCTTTGTCCTTAGTCTCCCAAATCCCTATCAAATCCTCGTTGATTTTGAAATTCTCGATTGGCTCGAGCTTGTAGGCCTTGGCCTCGGCTTGTTCAAAAACGTAGCTCCTGCCGGATTTTGATTCAATAGTGAGAAAATACCCGTCGTCCTTGTTGCCTTCAAGGGTATAATCGAAAACACCCTCCAGGATTCCCTCGATCATAATGTAGATCGTCTTTTCCTTGCCCTCGGACACATCGCGGAAAACTCCGCCGTAGGTTATGCTTCCGAGATTCTGCTGAACCACTCCGTCGTCGAAGAATGTGTAGTACGAGATCGCTACACCGTCGGATTCCGCAGTGCCCTTTATTTTCCAGCTTCCGTAGATATCCTCAACCGAATAGCTCTTTACGGTATTTTTGACGGTCGCCTCCTCAGTCGGAGCCGGCGCTTTTGTGTGGGGCTGAGTGGGGGGGAAGGTATAGGGCGCGACGCTCTCTGTGGGAAGGATGGGGTTGAATTTCTGCTGTACGAATCTCAGCGAGAAAAGTGTGAAAACCGAAACGCCGAGTATGAAAACTATAGCGATTACAAAAATATTGAACTCCGCGATATTGAAGTATTTCGGAGTATAGTTTATGGGCTCAGTGGTCTTCGCGTCATCCTTGTTTCTGATTTGTACGAAACCGTCGTGACGAAAGTCGTTGAACTCCAGATTTCTGTTGATTTCCTGATGACAAAATTGACATATCGTCTCGGTATCTGAGATTTCGTTTCCGCATCTCGGACAAATCATCCTTTCACCTCCCTGTACATCATAAGCACTTTTTCGCAGTGCGCGCGGTACGCCTCGGCGGCGCCGGCGGGCGACAGGAGCTTGACTCCGTCTCCCAGCGCGAATAGCCAGCCGAAGAACTGGTTGCTTATATTTACGTCTACTTTCAAGATAAATCTGTTTTCGTTTTCGCTGTCGGCATGTATAAAAACTTTCTGGCCAAAGCGGTCGGCTATTACGCCGATGAGCGACTTGTCGATCGATAGACTTACGGCGGTCTTTTCGCCGGCGTACATCGAGAAGGTCGACTTGGCGTATTCGGCCGGGTTAAGCTTTTCAAAAAGCTTTTCGCCCTTGCGCTTTTCTCCGGTGAGCTCGATTTTCTCCATCTTGTCCACGCGGTAGTGCCGTAGCTGTTCGCTAAGCTCGTCGAAGCCGATCAGATAGTAGTTTTCGTCGTCCCACATAAGCGCGAATGGACTGACCCGGTAGAGCCTTCCGCCGTGGCGGCGTTCGAGCTTGATCTTTTTTGAGCTGCCAAGGTCGAGCACCCATTTGTTGTAATAAAATACGACCGAAAAATTGCGTCCGATCGCGTCGTGGAGCCGGTCGACATTGTAGTAGATGGTCTCGTTTGCCGTTTTTACGCGGTTTGAGATGATCACCTGCTTCTGCAAAAGCTCCGCTTCGTTTTCGCTTGCGAGTCCCTCCAGCTTCCGTATCAGCTCAATGCTCTTCTTTTCGGTTATGAATTTAGAGCTCTGGATGGCGTCCACGAGCAGCTTCAGCTCCGAAATCTGGAAATCGCGCGAGCCGATGTAATACCGGACCGTCTTTGACTTTTCGGTGCAGATATCCAGCCCGAAGCTCTCAAGCACACGTAAATCGTCGTAAATACTCTTGCGCTCTCCGGCGATCCCGTAGCTGTTTAACAAATCTATTATTTCGCTGACAGTAAGCCCGTGGTTTTCGTCGGTCTTTGTCAGCAGTATTTTCATCACATAAAGAAGCTTTTGCTTCTGCATAGAATTCTTGGCCATTTGCCAAAGTCCTTCCACCCACAAATAGAAATTGAACCTGCGGCCTTATCGTGGGCGGATAAGGCGCAAACGAGCCCCTACAAGCTCTGCGAAACCGCGATTATCAGCGGCATAGTGATTATCGACAACACCGTGGTCACAGATACAAGCCCCACAGAGAGCTCAACGTCGCGGTTGAATTTTGTTGCGAACATCGTCGTGGTGGCGGCTACGGGAGCCGACGAGGCGATCGTACACGCTACGAGAATATCTCCGCTTACGCCGCAAAGTTTCATAACAAGGAGAGATACCGCCGGGATAGCGACGAGCCGCATCGCGGTAACGGCGTAGATACCCTTGTCACGTAGCGATTTTTTAAAGTCGGTTTTCGAGAGGTAGTAGCCGATCACGAGCATAGGTACAGGAGTGTTTAGCGCCGCTATGTAGCTTATCGGAGTGAGCGCTATGGGCGGCAGATCGATCCTCAGGAAAAAGAACAGACACGAGGCCGCCGCTCCCAAAACTCCGGGATTTAAAAGGATGTTCTTAAGATTTATATTTTTGCGGTCTCCGCTCATATCGACCAGGCCGTAGCTCCACACGATGATGTTGAATATCGCTACGAAAACCGCGCCGTAGAAAACGCCTTTGCTTCCGATCACCGCGTTTTGCAGCGGAAGCGACATAAACCCACAGTTCGAGAACACCGCGCCGAACTGCAAAACCTTACGGCGGCTTTCGTCCTTGTTGCGGTAGACAAGTCTGCAAACAAAAATCGAAAGAACCTGTATCAGCGTAGCGCAAATCGCGGTGATACCGAGGTTTAACGCAAGATTCGGCTCGAACCCTACGTCCTGAAAGGACTTAACCATAATGCAGGGCGTGGCAAGATAAAGCACGATGTCCGTCAGGTGCTTCGCGCCGGCGTCGTTTATGAGTTTTACTTTTCCGCTGACGAAGCCGACCGCGATAAGAATAAACAGTATCGCTACCTGCTCCGCTACAATGATCAGATTATCTAACATAGGCTTCTCCGTTAGCTGTCCGGTTAATCGGACATACCCACTACATTATAACAATATCGGACAGGAATTACAATAGAATTTGCTTATTATTTTGAACATTCTTGATCGTTTTTTGCGTTGCGTGCGCATTACCGAAAAGCCCGTTTTCTATTGTGCTTTTTATATAAAAACCAATTATTATATTGTTCAATTTGTACAAGGCTACAAAGTTTTGCGTTTTCGTTGACTTTTTAAAAATATTAGGTATAATACAGGATGTAACCAAAAGTGTTTTGAAAAAAGGAAATTATTACTATTATTTATAGGAGGTCAACATTATGGCTACAAAGAAAACTGAGGCTAAGACAGAGAAAAAGACTGCCGCTACTAAGACAGCTGCCAAGGCTGCCAAGACAACTAAGGCTGCTGAGGCTAAGGTTGAGGCTGTTGAGACTAAGGCTACAGCTGCTAAGACTGCTGCTGCTAAGACTGTAGAGACTAAGGCTGTAGAGGCTAAGGCTGTAGAAGCTAAGGCTGAGGAGAAGAAGGCTCCTGCTAAGAAGGCTGCCGCTAAGAAGGCTCCTGCTAAGAAAACTGCCGCTAAAAAGACAACTGCTAAGAAGGCTGAGGCCACAAAGGTTGAGGTTTTTGTAGAGTTCGGCGGAGTTCAGGTTTCCATCGACGAGGTTGTACAGAACATTAAGCTCACAAACGGCAAGGCCGCTAAGGAGATTACAGTATACCTCAAGCCCGAGGAGAGCAAGGCTTACTTTGTTGCCGACGGCGAAGAGAAGGAAATGGACGTATTCTTCTGCTAATAACAATAGAGATACTAAGGAGTCGGCTTTGCCGGCTCTTTTTTCTTTTAGTAAATGATTACGGCTCAATTTACCAAATGACTCCGCGTTTCGCATTGAATTAACTATAATTCTTTAAATAAATCATTTTGCGCGGTATTTTTGTTATAATACAAAACTGGATTAAAATATCAAGAGGATAACGCTTATGAATGACGAAAAAAGACAGCCCGACGACATTATCGTAGGCAGAAACCCCGTCAGCGAGGCTCTTCGTTCCTCGCGCACGATCGACCGCGTGCTTGTCGCCAGAGGCGAGCGGAGCGGAGCGGTTGTCGGAATAATCGCCCGCGCAAAAAAGCAGGATATTCCCGTGAAGGAAGTGGATCCCAAGAAACTCGATTTTCTCGCCAAGGGAATGAACCACCAGGGGATAATCGCTTTCGCAGCGGTTAAGGAATACTCCGGTGTGGAGGATATTCTCGCGCTTGCCGAGGAAAGGGGAGAGAAGCCCTTTATAATAGTGCTCGACGAGATCGAGGATCCGCACAACCTCGGCGCGATAATACGTACGGCCGAGTGCGCCGGCGCTCACGGAGTTATTATTCCCAAGCGCAGAAGCGCGACCTTGAGCTATGCCGTGGGAAAGGCGAGCGCGGGAGCGGTCGAGTATGTTCCCGTTGCTAGAGTTACCAATATCGCCCAGACCCTCGAACGCCTCAAGAAAGATGGAGTTTGGATCTACGGCGCCGATATGGACGGCGTAAGCTACTGTGACTGCGATTTTTCCGGCGCGTGCGCGCTCGTTATCGGAAACGAGGGCAAGGGCATAGGCCGCTTGGTTCGGGAAAAATGCGATCAGCTCGTTTCGCTTCCGATGAAGGGCAGGATTAATTCTCTCAACGCCTCTGTCGCTGCCGGCGTGCTTATGTATGCCGTGGCCTCAAAGAGATAGGAGTAATACGATGAAGAAAAAACCGATTCAGGATTCTCAAAAAATTGATATCTCAGGCTCCGCGGAGGAAATGCGCGAGGACGAGTTCAAGCTTGAACAGATACTCGCCGAAACCCGCTATATTTCGGAGCGGGACGCTATGCGCAAGGCCGCCGAAAAATACGGAGCGCGTCCCGAGATGGACGAGATTTTCAGCACAGCCGATAAAAAGGTGCGCTTAACAAACAGCAATCCGCTCGAGCTTGAGGACAAGCCGGTGAGCGATTCCGAAATAAAGGGCGAGAAAAACGCCACGACCATGCAGGCTGAGATCCTCATGGATTCGACCGACGACCATATCGTTCGCCTTACCCCCGAAATCCCCGAGGGCGCAAAAATCGCCGAGGACGTCATCGAGGACAGCCCTGAGCTCTCCGACGTCGACCCCGAGATCGGAACGATGTTCGGCACAGGCGACGAATCGCTGAACATTCTTAAGGGCGATTCCTACGCCGGTAATTACGAAAAGAAGTTCGGAGTTAAAAAGCCCTCGCCCGACGCGCGCACGATCGAGTCTAAGGTCCCGGTTTACCGCCAGGACAGCGAGGTCGAGATGGTTCACGTAAAGGCCGGGCGTTTTTCCTCGGTTGTAAGAGGCGAGTACGAGCAGTATCTCCGCTCGAAAAACCCGTCGATCTCTCAGGTCATCAAGGAGGAATTCGCAAAGGTCGAGAATCTTCCGCAGAAGGGCGATACCCGCCCGGCAAAGGAAAAAGTGCTTTCCGCAGTGGTCGGCTTCTTTTCCGGCGACTCCTCTGACGATTCCGATTTACCGGCGGATCAGGTTGTTACCGTTGAGGATTACGGCGGACGCGAGGATACCAAGAGCATACTCTACGAGCTCAACCTCAATATCAGAAAGCTGTTTATGAGAAGCTTCGTTATGAGCATTATTACCCTCATAACGCTGATTTTGACGGTGATCACGGCCTTCTTTGGCGACGGACTGATAAAGGCGATCCCGAACGCCCCTATGATATACGCTATAGTCAATTTTCTTATTGCCGGCGGGGTTATATTTATTAACCGTATTACTATCCTCTCCGGACTCACTCCGCTCATAAAGCTTCGCGGAAACTCCGACACAGCTCTGGCAATAGGCTCGATCGGAATGGGGATACAGGCGATAGTTTCGCTGTTCCTCATGGTCGGTATGACCGGCTTCGATATTAGCTTCTACACCGTTATTGTGACGGTGGGCTTCCTGTGCAACTGTCTCGGAAAGATGATGATGGTGCTCAGGGTCAAGGATAACTTTAAATTCATCTCCGGCGAGGCTCCGACTCACGCCGTTAAGATTTATACAAATGAGGAAATCGCCGGAAAGATGATGAGCGGCACCGTATACGACCAGCCGATCATCACCTACCACCACCGCACAAAGTTCCTGTCAAACTTCCTTAAAATATCCTACGCGCCCGACCCGAGCGAGGATCTGGCCGGGAAAATCGCCCCTATAACGACGATCTGCGCGCTGGTCGTGGCCGTGGCTTACGGCTTTATGTACTCATCGTTCACCGGCGCTGTCGATACGCTCGCCGTTATGACCGCGGTAAGCGTCCCGATTTGCACCCTGCTCGCGGTTAATCTGCCGATGAGG
>CACYDK010000196.1 GCA_902773155.1 uncultured Ruminococcus sp. | reverse complement strand
ACGGCGACTCCAAGAAGAAGAAAATACAGTACGAGTGGAAGTTTTACGCACAATAATCATCCTTTCCTTGTTTCTATAAATATTATAACATAATTTTTATTCAATGTCAAGCATTAATTTTTTCTAATCCTTGACATCTCCTTCCGAATCAGGAATTACCATTCCAAGATCTTGAAAATCAGACCAGAACCAAAATTCATCATCGTATTCATCACTCTGCGGGCCAATGAGGAAATCATCTAAATAATTCATAAATAATTTATCTCCTTTCCCTTAACTATATATATTATACTATAATTTTTAGAAAAAGTCAATTATAAAATGATTAAATATTTACCAAATAATAATTCCTTCGTTATTTTTAAGAGTCTGATATTCTTTTTCCGTTATCCATCTTACAATAGGAGTCTCAACCGCGTTATATTTTTGATTGAACGCATCAATTTCTTCTGTAATTAAAGTTCCAATTAATACTTTAATAACATTAATTGAATTCTCATTTTCAGTAAAATCATGAATAGTCTTTTTTTCAAGAATTTCCCAGTTATGAACTTCAAGATATTTTGTCCGAAAAACTTTCATTTTTTTACTCCTTCGCTCTTACTGAAATAATTATACTATAATTTTTAAAAAAAGTCAAGTCATTAATTCCTTAACTTGACTTTCCATACTATTAATTTTCTTTTGATCTGAAATAGACCAGTTTTTAGATGGCCATCCACCACGAAGGCCATTATGCTTTTTATTATTGGTTTTAGCACTACATATTGGGCAGGAACAATGGATTTTGAAGGAATCATACTTGTTAAAATCGGAAAAATAATTTTCAATTTTATAAACAAATCGAGTAATATTTTTATGCCTTAAAGCGTGTTTCTTATGCTGGTATCTATAATAACCATTATCTTTCTGCATACTTAAACCACTCTCCATTCAAAGTCGATTCCAGATATATATCACAATTATAAGTGATTTGATAACAACTACGATTTGTCTGTTTCACGGCTTCCGATAAACTTTTATTGGCGCGCCAAAAGGGACTCGAACCCCTAGCCTACAACTTAGAAGGATGTTGCTCTATCCAGCTGAGCTATTGGCGCATACTAACTTGAGTCAGCCATAACATTATATCTAAAGACCGACCTTTTGTCAAGCCTTTATTTCTAATAATGTCAAAAAATGACGGCGGCCGTAACAGCCGCCGCCGAAATATTTACTTATTTTACCTTAACCTTGAGCTTGAGCTTAACCTTGCCGTTTACTGTGATCGTGAGTGTGGTTTTGCCCTTCTTAAGACCCTTGACCTTGATCTTTGTCGCGGTCTTTTTGGATGTAACCTTGGCGATCTTAGTGTTCTTATACTTGTTCTTGATCGACTTGGCCTTGCCTGTGATCTTGACTGTCGCGGACTTGCCCTTCTTAACAGTTATCGAGGACTTGCTGAGCTTCGGCTTTGTGGAAACGACTACGCGGCATGTGAGAGTCTTGCCGTCTACTGTGGCTGTAATGTTAGCCTTGCCCTGAGTGATACCGGTAACTACGCCGGTCTTGCTTACCTTGGCAACTCCTGCCTTGTCAGACTTAAAGCTTACTGCGCCCTTGTTTCCGGTTACGCCGAGAGTAAAGGTAGCGCCGGCTTTGATAATCTTCATAGCTGCTGAAAGCGCGGGCTCAGACTCCTGATCGTTGTGATCCTCAGAACCTTCTGTGGGGGGCTGTGTGGGCTGAACAGACGGATCGTCCGGAGATGCCTGTGTGGGAGCCTCTGTGGGATTCTCAACGGGAGCGGTAGGAGCGACGATCGGTGTGGTCTCAGCGTCAGCGCCCTCAACGACCTCAGTAAAGCTTACCTGGTTTATGATATTGGCGTCGTCCATGTTGCACATTACGAGCTTGTCGAGTGTGAGATTGCCGGAGCCTGTGCCGATAACGTTGAATTTTACTACAACGAGGTCGGCGGTAGTCATAAACTTTTCATAGCCGCTTGCGTTCGAGAAGTTGAAGAGGATTTCGTCGGTAACGGTTTGCTCATAGTTGCAGTAAACGCTGTTGAGGAGCGGGAACTCTACGCTCTCAACCTTAAGGATATTGTTGGGATAATGAATGTCAAACTGGCCGTTTTCAACCTTAACCGGGGTCTGAATCTTGACTGTATATGTCATGGTGCCGCCCTGAGAGAAATTGTAGTCCTTTCCGTTAACGTTGACAGAAGCTGTCGCTGCGCTTACTACAGCGACCGAAGCGCAGCCGATAATCACCAGCATAGCGAGTAAAATAGCAATTGTTTTCTTCATTAATAAAAACCTCCTTTAAATCTCTTCTATTTTATCATATTATCTTTGAAAAATCTATAGTTAAATCTCATATATTGAGAGTCTTATTTTTGTGCCATTTGAATAGTAAAAACTTTTTTGCGTTTATGCTGTAGACAATGTTTTTTCTTTGTGATATTATCAGGATATACTATTTATTTGGAGGTAGAATATGTTTAAAAAATTCACATCTGTGCTTCTTTCAGCGAGTATTCTCGCATCTTCGGCCGCTATTCTTTCCTCGTGCTCGCCTTCCGAGGAGAAGGCGGAGCCGGTGCTCGCCGAAAAAATCTCCGACGGTACTATTCTCCAATGCTTCTGCTGGAGCTTTAAGACTATCGAGAAAAACCTTCAGGAAATCGCTGACGCAGGCTACAGCACAATCCAGACCTCGCCGATAAACGAGTGTCTCGAGGGCGAGGGCGGCGGAATGTCGCTTCAGGATACCGACAAAAACACCGGCACCGGAAAATGGTACTATCACTACCAGCCCACCGACTACAAAATCGGTAATTACCAGCTCGGAACACGCGATGAGTTTAAGTCGATGTGTAAAAAAGCGGACAAGCTCGGTATCAAGGTAATAGTCGACGTAGTTCCCAACCACACTACTCCCCAGACCTCAGAGGTCAGCAAGGGACTCAGAGACGCTGTCGGCGGTATCGACAAACTATACCACAAGAACAACGATAAGGATATCACCGACTGGGGAAACCGACTCCAGTGCACCACCTATAAAATGGGCGGACTTCCCGATATCAATACCGAAAATAAGGATTTCCAGGATTATTTCATCGCCTATTTGAACGACTGCATCGAGTGCGGCGCCGACGGCTTCCGTTACGATGCGGCCAAGCACATAGGCCTCCCCGACGACCCGACCGAGAAAAAGGGCGTAAAGAACAATTTCTGGACCCGCGTCACAAAAGAAATCAAGAACTCTAAGAAAATCTTTAATTACGGCGAGGTGCTCCAGGGCACAAACGACCGCATCGGCGATTATATCGACACTATCGGAGCCTGCACGGCAAGCTCCTACGGCGGAACTCTCAGAAACGCCATAATCTCCGGCAATGTCGACAAGACCGTTATCGACGACCTCAAGGTCAGCGACCGCGAAAGCTGCGTAACATGGGTGGAATCTCACGATAATTATATCAACGACGGCAACTGGTACGCTATGGACGACGAGCAGATAAGGCTCGGCTGGGCGATACTGGCCGCGAGAGACAAGGGCACGCCACTGTTCTTTAACCGTCCCGTAGGCTCCTCCACAGAGAATCAGTGGGGAACAAAGAACAAGATCGGAATAAAGGGAAACAATAACTTCAAGGATCCCGCCGTCACCGCCGTAAACTTCTTTAGAAACGCTATGATAGGCGAGGAGGAGAATATACTTAATCCCGACGAGGATTCGACCTCCGTTCAGATTTGCCGCGGTACAAAGGGCGCGGTGATCGTCGCCACTATCAAGGATATCGAAGGCGGCTTCGAAACCGACCTCGCCGACGGAACCTACACCGACCACGTCGACGGAAAAACCGTCTACACCGTTAAGGACGGCAAGCTTACCTGCGACGAGCCTATCGAGGCGTTCAGCGTAGTAGTTCTGTACTGATCACATCAAACGCCTTAAAACGATATAAGGATAAATGAAAAAATGAGAAGAATACTTACCGCGATCCTTGGCGTGCTTATTGTGGCCGTAGGAGCGCTGGATATAATGCTGGTGCTGCCGGACATAACGTTCGGCAAAGGCGCCGGCAAAACGCCCGGTGAGCTAAGCTCCCCGATTGTTAAGCTCACGACCGTGAGCGATTTTGAGGCCGAAAACGAAGGAACCTCAAAAATAAAGCTGAACTGGATGGCTTTGAGGGAGAACACTACCGACTTCGTTATTTACAGAAAAGCCGAGAGCAACGGCGTGTTCGGCAAGTATAAAAAAATCGCAGTTCTGGGAAGCGAAGTCCGCGAATATACCGACGAAGGTCTTTCGCAGGCCATTGTTTATAAGTACAAGCTCTACGCGTATTACGGGAAAGAGGCTCACAGTATGAGCTCCGCGGCTGAGGCGATGACCGATATCCTTCCGATAAAGGGCTTCGGGGTCGCTCATTCCGATTTGAACGGAGTTCAGCTGAAATGGAACGAGAATCCCGGGGCGGATATGTATTCACTCTACCGAAGCGAGGAGGGCGGCGAGTACGAGCTTATAGATAAGCTCTCTCCTTACACAAGCTCCTACACGGATACCGGTATCGACTCCGGTAAAATCTATAAATACAGGATATACGCCTACCGCGAGAGCGCGGGCTTTTCGTCGCTTAGTCCCAAGAGGGACGCTAAAACCGTAATCGAGCCCGCTCCCTGTCTCGAGGTCGGACTTTCCGGTAAGAAAAAACACAGTATTAAGCTTTCTTACGAAAAGGTCCCGCGCGCAGACGGCTACGAGATCTACAGAGCAAAGCAGGGGTTAAAATTCAAGAAGCTCGGCGAAACGGACAAGCTTAAATATAAGGACGAAACCTATAAGGACAGCAATGAGTACGTCTATAAGGTCAGAGCGTATCGAAAGGTTGACGGCGAGTACTATTACGGAGCGTTTACCGAGGTCGGCACAAAGGATTATGTCGAGCCCGTAAGCTCGCTCAGCGGAAACTCATATCTCGGAAAGATCCTGCTCAAGTGGAAGAATCCCTCCGATACCGACGGCGTCGATATATTCCTATACGATTCGGACGGTTATAAGGAGATCAAGTCCACCGACCTCGATTACTACCTGACAAAGAAGCGCAAGATCGGCAAGAAATACACCTTTGCGCTTAAGGCGTACCGCAAGGAAAACGGCAAAAAGCTTTACGCTATGTCAAAGCGCGTGACCGTTAAGAACGTCGATACGGCATACGGCGAAAAGCCGGGAAAAACCTACGTAGTGGTGTTCACCGAGGGACAGCGGCTCACGATGTACGTCGACGGCAAGAAGTATCTTACCACCCCGGTAGTAACCGGAATGTACGGGCACCAGGATACCGATCCCGGCTACCATATCGTTCTGACGCGGGGCTCGCCGGCCAGATTAAAGGGAGAGGCCGACGGACACTCGTGGGACGTAAAGGTTCAGTACTGGATGGGATTCACTAACGAGGGTCAGGGAATCCACGACGCCACATGGCGAAGCAGCTTCGGCGGCACTATTTATAAGGGCGACGGCTCAAACGGCTGTGTAAATACCCCGCTGGAGGCGGTAAAGAAGATTTACGAAAAGTCGTTCTACAATATGCCGGTAATAGTCTATTAAAAAAATTTCAGAGGAAATTGCCTAAAAATGGGCAATTTCCTCTGTTTTTTTGCGTGTAAGCAGAGGCCTGTTTTATCGCGTCATCTGAAAGAGAGGGATTAAATGAATGCTGATATTATAGTCGCGCTAATAGGGCTTTTTGGCAGCGCTATCGGTTCAGTTGTGGGGATAATGGCCTCGGCCAGACTTACGACCTACCGGATCGAACAGCTCGAAAAAAAGGTTTCTAAGCACAACAATCTCATAGAGCGCACCTATGAGGTAGAAAAAAACATCAGGGTCATCGAGGAGCATTTCTCTACGATAGACCGCAGAATCGATGAATTGGAGAAAGGAGAATGAAAATGAGTAAATACACTAAAAAATGGCTGGCTGCTGCGGCGGTAAGAGCTGTAAGAACCGTAGCCCAGACAGCGGCGGCCGCGATCGGGGTCAGCGCGCTGATGTCGGAGGTCGACTGGCTCGCCCTTTGCTCAACGTCGCTTCTAGCCGGGATACTTTCGCTCCTGACCAGTCTCGCCGGCTTGCCGGAAATCGATAAGGAGGTATGAAAATGTCTGTGATCGACGGAAAGATCCTGCTAAAAAACAACCCCTGCTTCAAAAGCAATCAGCATATGACCCCAAAGGGCATAGTAGTCCATTCCACCGGAGCGGATAATCCTTACATAAAGCGATACGTTCAGCCCGACGACGGAGTGATCGGAAAAAATCTATACGGAAACGACTGGAACAATCCATCGACCGAGGTTTGTGTTCACGGCTTTATCGGAAAAGACAAGCTCGGGAACGTGAGGTTCTACCAGACCTTGCCCTTCGATATATGCTGCTGGGGAGTAGGCGGTGGAGCGAACGGCTCCTATAACTACGATCCGCCCTATATCCAGTTCGAGATGTGCGAGGACAGCTTAAATGACAAGGCCTACTGTATGAACGTTTACAATAAGGCCGTCGAGGTATGCGCCTATCTATGCAAAAGGTACGGATTCAGCCCCGATAACATCGTAAGCCACCGCGAGGCCTACGAAAAAGGCTACGGCTCAGGTCACGTGGATCCCCATAACTGGTGGGATAGATTCGGGCTGACCATGTACGGCTTCCGAAACGCCGTAAGAGCAAAGCTTTCGGGAGAAAAGGTAAAGACAAAGCGCGACTGCAGGCTTTATTCTAGACCGTACAAGGACCCTGTCGGCGGCACGGTTTCGTATATCGCCGCAAAAAAAGGCGCCGTCGTGCGATTAGCGGGCGACGACGGCTACGGCTGGTCCAAGGTTTTATGCGGAGGAAAAACCTATTACGTTATGAACAACAATCTGTGCAAAAAGGGTCTCAGCAAATGCCCAAAGGTAAGGCTTACCCGTGATATCTCGGCTTACGAGCCGATGAAAAAGCGTCTCGGAAAGAAGCACACGATCAAAAAGGGTAAAAAGGCAGCGGTAATTTGCACGATCCTTTCCGGAAAGTACGAGGGCTATTCCTACATCAAACGAAACGGAAAGTACTATTACGCGCGGATAAACTAATTAAGGCCGGGCTTTTCGCCCGGCCATTGCCTTGTTCAAATTATCCAGTCGCTGTATTCGCTGTTGTATTTTGCGCTGTCGACGCTGTACTCGAGCTGAGGGCTTCGGGTGTTGACCTTCATACCGGCGGCGACCGAGCTTACAATAAAGGTGTTGCCGCCGATTATTACATCGTTGCCGATAACGGTTTCACCGCCGAGAATACTGGAGTTCGAGTAAATCGTCACGTTGTCGCCGATAGTCGGATGACGCTTTACGCCCTTAAGCAGCTGACCTTTTCTTGTGGAAAGACCTCCCAGAGTAACGCCCTGGTATATCTTAACGTTCTTTCCGATAATAGTTGTCTCGCCGATAACGATACCGGTTCCGTGGTCGATAAAGAAGTATTCGCCGATCGTGGCGCCGGGATGGATGTCGATTCCGGTCAGATTGTGGGCGTATTCGGAGATGATACGCGGGATCATCGGAACCTTAAGCTCCCACAGCTCGTGTGCGATCCTGTATACGGTGATCGCGAATATTCCGGGATAGCAGTAGATTATTTCCTGAGTGCTGTACGCGGCGGGGTCTCCGTTATAGGCGGCCTGAACGTCGGTATACAGATAGTCGCGTATCTTTGGAATGCGTTCCATAAAGGCTCCGGCTGTTTCTGAGGCTTTAAGGTCGAGCTCCTCAGTGGAAAGTCCGCATTCCTCACAGTTATCCAAGGCTCTTTTGATCTGCTTCGAAAGCTTATACTCTATGAGCTCGATTTTCTCGCCTATATGGTATTTTACGTATTCGCTGCGAACCTTTACGTTGTCAAAATATCCCGGAAAAAGAAGCTTCCTGAGTTCCTTAACAATGAAAATCAGCTCGTCGCGGCTCACTATATTGTCCGAATCGATCCGGCTGGTGAGCTCGTATTTGTTGTAGCTGTCGAATATCATATCTACCTTTTGTTCCAGAGTGCTCATGTTATCGTCTCCTTGAATTACGCGGTATCTTCTTTATCATTATACAATATTGTGACGCATATCGCAACAAAAATCTTGAAAACCTACTAATTTTGTGGTATTATTTTTTCAAGGGGAGTGAATTGTATGAGAGTCTCTACAAAAGGCAGATATGCGCTTAGGATGCTGGTCGATTTAGCTGAGCACAAAAACGACGGCTTTATCGCGCTTAAGGATATAGCCGCAAGACAAAACGTCTCAAAAAAATATCTGGAGCAGATCGTTCCCGTATTAAACAAAAGTCAGATTTTACAGACAAACCGCGGCTTTCAGGGCGGATACCGGCTTCTTGTT
>CACYDK010000195.1 GCA_902773155.1 uncultured Ruminococcus sp. | reverse complement strand
TAAGTTTGACGACCGCCTTTCTCTGATAATAGACGATATGCTGGACACACTGCGCGAATCCGGCGGAGTCGGCTTGGCCGCCCCGCAGGTCGGTATCCTCCGCAGAGTTGTCGTTATAGAGATAGACCCCGAGCAGGGGCCTCTTATTCTAGTTAATCCCGAGATCGTCGAAACAGTCGGCGAGCAGTGCGGGCTGGAAGGCTGCCTGAGCCTTCCGGGGGAATGGGGAATAGTGTCTCGTCCCTACAAGGTCACTGTAAAGGCTCAGGATAGAAACGGTGAGTTCTATACCGTGACCGGCGAAGGGCTTTTAGCTCGTTGCCTTTGTCACGAGCTCGACCATCTTGACGGAGTCCTATATGATACAAGGGTCAAGCGAATGCTCACACCGGAAGAGATCGATCGCTATAACAAGGACGAGCTCGACATTTCCGAGGAGACCTACGTGATTACGGGTGAAGAAGAATGAATATAGTTTTTATGGGGACTCCGGACTTTGCCGTACCTTCCCTAAAGGCTCTCGCCGAATCCGGTCACAATATCCTCGCAGTGTATACCCAGCCCGATAAACCGGTGGGGCGCAAGCAGGTTTTGACTCCGCCGGACGTTAAGGTATGCGCTGAAAAATATGGTTTGTATGTAAGACAGCCTGTTACGTTGAGAAATGATAATTCGTATTTAGAATTAAAATCGCTGAATCCCGACGTAATTGTAGTAGTAGCTTACGGCAAAATTCTCCCAAAGAATATTCTTGATGTTCCGAGGTATGGCTGCGTCAATGTTCACGGCTCTCTGCTCCCTAAATACCGCGGAGCTTCACCTATCCAAAGCGCTGTTCTTAACGGTGATAAGATCAGCGGCGTTACTACGATGTTTATGGGAGAGGAACTGGACACCGGCGATATCTTACTGACAAGAGAAACCGAAATCGGAGCAAACGAGACCTCGGCTGAGCTCTTCGACCGTCTCTCGGTTTTGGGAGCGGATCTCCTTACGGAAACTCTTGAAAAGCTCGAGTCCGGCGCGATAAGTCCGGTTCGGCAGGATGAGAATCTGGCAACCTATACCTCTAAAATAACAAAGGAGCTTTGTCCGATCGACTGGACTCAGCCTAATACGGCGGTTCATAATAAGGTGAGGGGACTCCAGACCTGGCCTGTCGCTACAGCGGTTCTTAACGGTAAGGACGTAAAAATACACTCTACTAATCTCTGCGACAAAAACGGAGCCCCCGGCGAAATAATCAGCGTCGATCCGTTGACCGTAGCCTGCGGCGAGGGCTCTGTTATA
Organism: uncultured Ruminococcus sp.; assembly: GCA_902773155.1. Lineage (GTDB taxonomy): Bacteria > Bacillota > Clostridia > Oscillospirales > Acutalibacteraceae > Ruminococcoides. The sequence continues at coordinate 18,562 of CACYDK010000195.1, read as the reverse complement.
ATAAGAGAATTACAGCTGAGCGGAAAGAAGAGGATGACGTCTGAGGCTTTTCTGCTCGGACATCCGCTTGAAATCGGAGAACGATTTGAATAAGGTGAATTATGGGATATTTTAATTATTTGATTGGATACAACTGGTCGTATTTTCTTTTTATGCTTCCGTGTATTATTCTTACGATCGCGGTCCAGATTTCGATGAGATCGACCTTTAGCCGGTACAGCTCTATACAGAATTCCAGAAGGATGACCGGAGCCCAGGCAGCAGAGTATGTTCTGCGTCAAAACGGAGTTACCGGCGTGAAGATCGAGCGCGTAGGCGGAAATCTTACCGACCATTTCGACCCGAGGACTAACGTAATAAGGCTTTCCGATACTGTATATAATCAGTCCAGTATCGCGGCAGTCGGAGTTGCCTGTCATGAGGCGGGTCACGCTGTTCAGCACGCGCAGGGATATGTCCCTAATAAGATACGAGCTGTGATTCTACCCGTGGCAAACATCGGAAGCAAGCTCAGCTGGTTGTTCATAATAGCCGGCTTTGCCGCTTCGTTTTTACAGCCGCTTCTCTATGTCGGCATAGCTTTGTTTTCCGCCTCGGTGCTGTTTACTCTGGCTACATTACCGGTTGAGTTCAATGCCTCAGCCAGAGCACTCGCTTGTATTAAGGAAACCGGAATGCTGAGTGACTCCGAGTATACCGGAGCTAAAAAATGCCTCCGCGCCGCGGCTATGACCTATGTCGCGTCAGCCGCTACGGCTGTATTACAGCTTATTCGTTTAATATTGATTGCAAACAGCAGGCGCGACTGATGAATACAAGATATATAGCTTTCAAGGTTCTTTTTGCCGTAGAAAAGGATGGAGCCTATTCTGCTATCGCGCTCAACAACGCAATAAGGGAGAACGATTTGAATCCTTTGGATTCATCCTTTGCATCTGCGCTTGTATACGGAGTTCTTGAGCGAAAGCTGACTCTTGATTATATTATCGGTCAGTATTCAAAGATTCCAATTAAGAAAATAGAACTGCAAACACTAATAATTCTGCGCCTGGGAGTATTCCAGCTTTTGTTTATGGATAAAATCCCCGACAGCGCGGCCGTTAACGAGAGCGTAAAGCTGGCAAAAAAGCTGAAACTCTACAGAGCTTCGGGGTTTATAAACGGTATACTCAGGGGTATTACAAGGGCTGAGGTGAAGTACAGACTTCCCGACCCGGACAAGGATCATATCGCGTACCTTAAGGTTAAGTACTCATGCCCCGAAAAGCTTTTGAAGCTTTGGATGAACGCCTACGGAAAAAGCATAACAGAGAGTCTGCTCGGTTCTGTGTTCGGACGTCCTAGGCTCACTGCCTGTGTAAATACTCTTAAAGCGACAGCGGACGAGCTGATCTCAGAGCTTGCCGAAAGCGGCGTCAGGGCGGAAAAATCCGAGCTTGACGCAAATGCTCTCCTGCTCGAGGACACAGGCTCGATCGAGAGCCTTAAGGCCTATAAAAACGGTTTGTTCTATATTCAGGATATGGCCTCGCAGCTCTGCGTAAGAGCTCTTGCGCCAAAACCGGGCGAGACAGTGATCGATGTTTGTTCGGCTCCCGGCGGAAAATCCTTTACAGCCGCCAGGCTGATGAACAATTCCGGCCGTATTTTTTCGTTCGATATTTACGAGCATAAGCTCGGCCTGATAAACTCAGGAGCCAAAAGACTCGGAATCGATATAATAAAAACCGCTGTCAGAGACGCGGAAAAAGACCTTGACTTTAATATTGAGGCCGACAGAGTTCTCTGCGACGTTCCTTGCTCCGGACTCGGGATCCTGGGCAGAAAACCGGAGATCCGCTACAAAAAAGATTTGCTTGATTCAGAGCTACCGCTTTTACAGTACAGGATTCTCGAAAACTCAGCCCGTTTAGTAAGGAAAGGCGGAGTTTTGGTTTACTCTACCTGTACTCTTAATCCGGACGAGAATATAAACAATGTTAATAGATTTCTCTCTTCTCATAAGGAATTCGAGCCTCTTGCCCTGGACTTAGGAGTTGAAAGGCTCATCGACGAGCCTGACAATGCGCTCACATTATTCCCGCATTTTCATCCGACCGACGGCTTTTTTATTTCCGCGTTCAGAAGGATCAGCCTATGACAGATATTAAATCTCTATATAAAGAAGAGCTCGAAGCCTTTATTACCGAAAACGGCTTCCCTAAATTCCGCGCCGTTCAGATTTACGGCTGGCTTAATAAGGGAGTTAAGAGCTTTGATGAAATGCGCAACCTTCCGAAGAATTTGATCGAATTTCTAAGTAATAGTTGTTACATTTCTGTTGCAAATATTGAAAAAAAGCTTGTATCACGTTATGATAAAACAGTGAAATATCTTTTCCGGCTTAATGACGGAGAATATATCGAGACTGTTGTAATGAGCTATCACCACGGCTACTCCATCTGCGTCTCAACTCAGGTAGGCTGTAAGATGGGATGTACCTTCTGCGCTACGGGAAAAAGCGGTTTTTCACGCTCGCTTACCGCCTCAGAGATACTCGCTCAGATTGAAGCCTCTCAGGATGATTTGGGAATAAGAATAAGCAACGTTGTTCTTATGGGAATGGGAGAGCCGCTGGATAATTATGACAATGTGATACGGTTTTTACGCCTTGTATCCTCTGAGGATGGGCTTAACATCGGAATGAGACATATAACCCTGTCTACCTGCGGCCTTGTGCCCCGAATATACGACCTCGCGGAGCAAAAATTCGCGCTTACGCTTTCGGTTTCGCTGCACGCTCCGGACGACGAGACGCGTAATAAAACAATGCCGGTAAACAGGCGGTATCCGCTTAACGAGTTGATCAAGGCCTGTCGCTATTATTTCGATAAGACCGGCCGACGCGTCAGCTTCGAATACGCTATGATCGACGGAGTAAACGACTCCGACGAAAACGCCCGTGCTTTGGCGGGATTGTTAAATGGTCTGAACTGTCACATAAATTTGATTCCTGTGAACAGCGTGAAGGGAGCTTCCTATAAAAAGAGCTCCGTAGCGCGCCAACAGGCTTTTATAAAAATCCTCTCGCAAAGAGGGATTACAGCTACCGTGAGAAGAACTCTCGGAAGCGATATCAACGCTTCCTGCGGTCAGCTGAAAAGAAATCACACAGAAGAAAAAGGAGGTATTTGACTTGGAAATATTCACTAAAAGCGACATCGGTCTCGTTCGAACCCAGAACCAGGACGACTGCCGTTTCGGAATAATTTCCCCAAGCTGCGCGTGGGCGGTCGTCTGCGACGGAATGGGCGGAGCAAACGGCGGTAATATAGCCAGCGCTAAGGCTGTAGAGTACATAGGAAACGAGATCGCTAAAATGTTTTCCGAGGATTTATCCAAGGCAGAGCTCTCAACCCTTATGACAGAGATTGTATCTCAGGCCAACCGCGAGCTGTTCAATTTAGCTCTAAACGACGTAGAGCTTACCGGTATGGGCACGACCTGCGAGTTCGTCCTTGTAAAGGACACTACCTGCCACGTTGTTCATGTCGGCGACAGCAGAACTTATGCTATCCGGGGCGGAAAAATCAAACAGCTTACCGAGGATCACAGCGTGGTTCAGGAAATGGTAAGAAGAGGGGAGATCACGCCCGAGCAGGCTCTAAGTCACCCCAATAAGAATTTTATTACCCGTGCATTAGGTATAAAGCCGGACGTTCATCTCGATTATATCGAAGCTAATTTTATTTACGGCGATGTGCTGTTGATCTGTACAGACGGCTTCTCAAACAACGTGTCCACCGGGGATATGGTTAAAATATGCCACGAAAACCGCGGCGAGGGCTTGGCAGACAAGCTTATTGAGAAGGCTAAGGACGGAGGCGGCTCCGACAATATTACAGTAGCCGTTATATATTAATGATTGGAGGAGCTTCTATTGGATAAATACAGCGGAAAAAAGCTTGACGGACGCTATGAGATCCACGAGCTTATCGGCGTCGGTGGTATGGCTTATGTTTATCGCTGCACCGACACTATAGACGACCGTGAGGTTGCGGTCAAAATTCTTAAGGACGAATTTCTTAATAACGAGGAGTTTATAAGACGTTTTAAGAACGAGAGCAAGGCCATAGCTATGCTCTCGCATCCCAATATCGTAAAGGTATATGATGTAAGCTTTGGCGATATGATCCAGTACATCGTTATGGAGTATATCGACGGAATTACTTTAAAGGAGTACATCGAACAGCAGGGCGTTCTCGACTGGCGCGAGGCGCTTCACCTCACAACTCAGATTCTTAAGGCTTTACAGCACGCTCATAATAAAGGCGTTATCCACCGGGATATAAAGCCTCATAATATTATGCTCTTACAGGACGGTACTATCAAGGTTACTGATTTCGGTATCGCCAGACTGACCGACAAGGCGACAAAAACTATGACCGAGCAAGCGATAGGCTCTGTTCATTATATTGCGCCCGAGCAGGCGCGCGGAAGCAAAACCGACGGAAAGTCCGACATTTATTCAGTAGGCGTTATGCTCTACGAAATGCTCACGGGCAAGCTTCCCTTTGAGGCGGACAGCGCGGTTTCGGTAGCTATTATGCAGCTTCAGTCGACCCCTGTTATGCCCAGAGATATTAATCCCGGAATTCCGCTCGGACTTGAACAGATCACAATGCACGCTATGCAGAAGAATCCCTCCGAGCGTTACGCGACCGCACTTGATATGCTTGGCGATTTGGAGAGGTTCAGGCTTAATCCGAACGTGCGCTTTGACTACAAGCATTTTGTGGATTCCGATCCTACCAAATATGTAAATAGCATTAAGAAAACGCGCAGACCCGATTCAGAGGAAAACGAGTCTCAGGAAAAGAATGATAATGTAAAGGAAAAGAGAAAAAGCGGCGCCGAGGAGATTTCCAAGAAAAAACAGCACGGTAATTCATATTACGCCGTTAAATCCGCTCTGATTTGCGCTGTAATACTCGCAATAATCTTTACTGCGGCGGCTTTGATCCGAGGTTGTTCGTCTGTTCAGGCTACGGATGTCGATATTCCCAATTTCGTAGGAATGAGTATTACTGAGGCCAATGATAAAAACCCGAATCATTTTCGTTTTGAGATAAAGAGCCGTTACGATAAATCAAAAGAAATCGGTGAGATCCTTGATCAGGATCCCGAGGCCGGTACAAAACAGGTAAAATCCGGTTCCGTTATCGAGCTCACAGTAAACGGAACTGATACCGAGATATCGGTTCCTTATTGCAAAAACACAACTAAGAAAGAGGCTGTTAAAGCTCTCGAGGCTAAAAACTTCGCTACCGAGATCATCGAGGTATACAATATCCTTACACCAAAGGGATATGTTTGCGATACGTTCCCGCCTGCCGGAGTCAAAGCTACAGTAGGCTCGACCGTTTATGTAATTATCGCGAAGGACGAGTATCAGGAGAAGGTCGAGGTGCCTAAGGTTACCGATATGACTCTTTCCGAGGCTCAGTCCTCTCTGGGAGACAAGCTTGAGTGTAAGTATTCTTACGACGACGAGAGCCTTGAGCCGGAAGGTACTGTAATCCAGCAGTCTCCGTTGCAGTACAGCAAGGTCGACGAGGGTACTATCGTAAATCTTGTCGTAAGCTCCGGAAAGGGCAGTCAGACCACCATACCCATTACAGTTGATATGCCTACGAATATCAATTATGACGTAAACCTTACCGTTTCGATCGACGGAACTATAGATGAGTCGTATTCGAGAACCATAAACCCGAAGTACAACACCAGCTACGCTATGTCCTTTACCGGAAGCGGTTCCTCTACAGTTGTTGTGATGCTCGACGGCCAGACCTACAGAACCTACACCTTGGATTATACGACCAGGAACTTTACCGTAAAGGCCGGCGAGTATATTCCCACCGAGCCCGAAACCGAGCCCGAGACCGAGCCCGAGACCGAGCCTGAAACCGAGTATATCCCCGAGACCACTCCCGATTCCGATGATGAGCCCATATATGACGATTTAGACGAGAATGAGAGGTTGTATGAAGAATAAGCTCGAGGGAATTATCTTAAAAAGCACTGGCGGCTTCTATTATGTAGAAGCCGCCGAAGAAATATACGAGTGTAAGGCAAGAGGTATATTTCGAAAAAAGAATAATTCTCCGAGAGTAGGGGACAGAGTTGTTATTAGTATACCTGACGACGGTTACTGCTCTATTGAAGAAATACTTCCTAGAAGAAACACTCTTCGGCGTCCTCCGCTCGCTAACATAGATATGCTCGTTATCGTAGTTTCCACCGTTGAACCGTCTCCTAACTATCTTGTCATTGATAAAATGACCGCAGCGGCTGTAGATAACGACATTGAGCCTGTGGTAGTGATCTCAAAATCTGATCTAAGTCCCGGAGACGAGCTCCTCAACACATATCTCAAGGCCGGAATAAAGGCGTTTTCCTATTCATCCGAAGCTCCGGACTCTGCCGCTGAGATCAGGGAGCTACTGGAGGGCAAGATCTCCGCCTTTACAGGAAACAGCGGAGTCGGAAAGAGCACGCTTCTTAATCTTCTTTATCCCGGGCTTTGTCTTTCTACCGGTGAAATCAGCGAAAAGCTGGGACGCGGACGCCATACTACCAGAACCATAGAGCTTTTTAAGGTCGGCACGGCATATGTTGCCGATACACCGGGATTTTCGACCGTTGATTTGGAACGCTATAATATGATAGATAAGGATAATCTCCAATTCTGTTTTCCCGAATTCAAGGATTATTTGACTACTTGTCAGTTTACATCCTGCGCTCATATATGTGAAAAGGGCTGTAGCATTATTGAGGCGGTCAAGGAAGGAAAAATCTCCAAAAGCCGCCATAATAGCTATTTAGCTATGTATAATGAGGTGAAGGATATAAAGGAGTGGCAGCAAAGGTCGTGAACCGTTGTGTAATTATATGCGGCTCGCCGGACGTGAGCGCTGAATTTATCAGAGAATTTGTCAGGGATGATGATTTTATTATCGTGGCAGACTCCGGCTTGAACTATGCTAAAAAGGGCGGTATTAAGCCCGACTTACTTGTCGGTGATTTTGATTCTTATACCGGGATACTTCCCAAAGATGTAAAAACAGTTTGCCTGCCTACTCATAAGGACGATACCGATTCAATGCATTGCGCGGCAGTGGCCGAGGAGCTTGGATATAAAGAGGTTTGTCTGCTCGCCGCGATCGGAGGACGACTCGATCATACGCTCGCTAACCTCAGCGTATTGAAATACCTGACAGAGCGAGGAATAAAATGCGAGTCTGTTTCCGAGAGCGAGACAGTTTGCTGTTTTGGGCAGGGAGAACACGGCTTAAGCGGTAATGTAGGGAAAACGTTCTCCGTAATACCGGCTTTTTGTGATAGCGTTGTTGTTTCTTATAGGGGAGACGTTGAATATCCGGCCGAAGGCCTTAAGCTCAGCGGTTCGCTTACAGTTGGCGTATCCAATATTTTTAGGAGCGATGAAAACAGCATAGTCGTAGAAAGCGGCGTTGCGTTTGTACTGATAAACAATTGTGTATAAGCCGGTAATAAAGACCGTTTGATAGTAATTGTAACCCTTTGAGGTTAATTCGGCCTAAATAGTTACCAATATGCTTTTACTTTAACAAAACTGTAATAATAAATGCTTCCGCGTTTATTGCTTTTTCGGAATTAAATGTGATATAATCAACACAGTATGTTATGTTAATATAAATTGGAGGTAGGAAGATGTCATTGTGTATGGGCTGCATGCGCGAAATCGGAGACGAGGTCAAGTGCCCTGTCTGCGGCTTTGATAACAGCAAAGAGCAGCATTCTCCTTTTTTACCTTATAATACAATTCTCCACGGAAGATATATTGTAGGCTCAGTGCGTGGAACCAACGGCGAGAGCTCCCGCTATATTGGCTTTGACAAGCAGACAGGCGACGCCGTTGTTATCTGTGAGTTTTTACCCATGGGCCTTTTTGAGCGCGATAATGACGAGCTCAATCTTAATGTAAGCTTCGAGGACGGCGATGTCTACCGCAAGCTTATGAATAACTTTATTTCGTATTTCCGTACGATCTCCGAGCTCAAGGATTTTTCCGCGCTTATAAAAATCCACGATATATTTGAAGAGAACAATACCGCTTATGTTATTGAGGAAAATCAGGATCTCATCCCGTTTGAGGAATATGTAGAGCGCAGTAACGGACATCTCGATTGGGATATAGCCCGACCATTGTTCATGCCTGTGATTTCCGCTCTGGAGGCTCTTCACCGCCGCGGACTCGGACATTACGCGATCTCTCCGAAGAATATGTTCGTTACCGCGTACGGCAAGATCAAGATTTCCGGCTTTGCAACCGCTAATGAGCGCAAGCGCGGAACGCCGCTCAAATCGCAGCTTTATTCGGGCTGCGCCGCTCCCGAGCAGTACGAGGACAATTTCCCCATAGACAGCATCACCGAGATTTACGGCTTTTCCGCAACCCTGTTCTACGCGCTGACCGGTAACCTTCCGGCTGACGCCCGAGAGAGGATCAAGGATTCCCGTCTGCTTATGAGCACCGGTACTGTAAGGCGCCTTCCGCCTCACGTTGTAACCGCTGTCGCAAACGGCTTACAGGTAAAGCGCGAGAATCGTATAACAGATTTTGACGATCTGCGTTCACAGCTTTCGGTTTCACATACGGCTCAGGCTATTCAGGAGGAAATCTCCCGTACAGCCAATATGAACGTCAAGAAATCCGATATAAAGAAGGAGGGCGGACTTTCTCACCGCTCTGTAGCTGTTATCGCCGCCGCTATAACAATAGTACTCCTTACAGCCGCCGGAATCCTCTTTGTTATGCAAAATCCGTTCGAAGGCTTTTTCCTCGACAATAATAACAACGCTACCGAGGCATCAACAGAGCCGTGGACAGGCGAGACTATTCCTAAGTATGTTGGACTCACCTATGATGAGGCTGAGAAGCAAGCCAAGAAAACCGATAATATTTCTCTTTTCCGCGATATAGATGAGGATTACAGCAACGAATACGCCGAGGGCGTAGTTATGCAGCAGTTCCCCAAGGAGGGTTCGGAGCTTAAGGCCTCGGGTGAAATTAGCATCACCGTAAAGGTCAGCAAGGGTATGCAGATGCGCGAGCTTCCCGCTATCGCAAAGAAAACGGTCAACGTAGCCGCCAAATCTCTTGCCGGAGAGGGCTTCGTTGTAAACGCTGAGTATCAGTACAGCGACAAGTACGACGAGGGCGATGTGATCGGCTATAAGGACTATAAGGCCGGAGATACACTGGAGCACGGTTCTACAGTAACAATTATCGTCAGTCGTGGAGCCGAACCCACCAGACCTGCTAATAACTAAGGAATCGCGCTTTGCGCGCATTTCGCTACTTATTGCACGTTTCTGTAAAGCAGAAAACTATGCGGAGAATATAGAAGGCTGACTCAAAAAGCGAGTCAGCCTTATATGGTTTAATTGATTTCTTTACAGCTTAAAATTCTGAGCTAATGCTTTTTCCGCATTTTTGATCAGATGATGGAGCGATGTGAAGCTGTCGCCGAATTTCTCCGAGAGTATATCTGCGTCCAGCTTCTTGCCTTCTATTTTATTATTTCGCGCTATGTCGCTGATTTTTGCGTTGTTCAAGGCGAGCAGAGATGTGCAGTAGCTGTCTATCGACAGGTCGTCTAGCTCGAAAACGCCTTCTGAATCGTTGCTTCCTATCGAAAAAATGCTTCGGAACATCTTATACTCCGCTACGCTGAGGTAATCTGTAACATACTTGCTGAGTCTCTTGTTGTTGATTTCCGCGAGCAGACTGTAGATTATCGACGCAGAGCTTGTAATAAGCTTACGGTTTATGAGGCAGTAGGTGTTGCTTTTCATGCTGACGTTGTCGCTGTTCTGCTCCGAAATATCCTCAGCCACCATTTTTTCCGCTGACGGATTTGGAGTCCTTCCGAGCAGGTAATCAACCGAAACCTCGTAATAATCGGCCGCCTTATCCAGAAAGCTTAGACCGCACTCTCGAATTCCTTTTTCATAGTGAGACAGCAGCGACTGTGAGATTCCAAATATTTCCGCCGCTTCCTTTTGGTTGAGTCCCTTGCTCTTTCTTAAATTTGTTATTATTCTTCCGAACTCCTTGTTCAATCCAGACGCCCCATTTCATCATAAATATTACTATTAGTATATAATAATAATTACAATTTGTAAAGTAGGATGTTTTATGCAGTCATATGTGATCCATTTTATACGACACGGAGATATTTCCGATACACTTAAGGGAAAATATATAGGAGTGACCGACGTTCCTCTGAGCGAGGAGGGAAAGCAGAATCTCCTTGAATACGACAATATATATATTTATCCCGGTACTCAGGTTGTATTTACAAGCCCTCTTAAGCGTTGTATCGAGACGGCAAATATTCTCTATCCGTATCAGAAGCCTCTGGTGATAGACCAGCTATCCGAGTGCAGCTTCGGCGATTGGGAGAATAAGACCGCCGACGAGCTTAAGGATGATCCCGATTTTGAAAAATGGCTCGCAGGGGAGCAGGGCGCGAAGCCGCCTAACGGCGAGAGCGGGTCTGAATTTTCCGCGCGTATCTGCACAATCTTTGAGCAGATCGTCGAGGGAATGATGAAAACCAATAATACCGAGGCAGTTGTGATAACTCACGGCGGAGTAATTATGACCCTGCTCGCGGTTTACGGAATTCCAAAGGCTAATCCTTACGACTGGATAATGGACAACGGGTTCGGCTATTCTGTACGGATCAATCCAATGCTTTGGCAAAGAGACAGGGTAGCGGAGGTTTATCAGAAAATTCCGTTGAGCAATAAGGACTAATTTGTGTAATTGTAAACTACTTTACAATCTTTTCTATACCTGTATGCTTTAATTATCAGGTAATATTATTTTATAGAGAGAATAGTGTGAAAAAACACACTATCAAGATTATTTTTTGCCCGCTTTGTTTGCCGCAAGCGGCATTTACGCCTTATCCGCCCACGGTAAGGTAGTAGTATTATAAATAATTATTTGTGGGCGGAAAGGCTATGGCGATATATATGTCCGATTATAAAATCACACTGTTAAAGGGCGACGGGATCGGCCCTGAAATTGTTGACGAAGCAGTTAAGGTGCTCAACAAAACTGCGGAAAAATTTAACTTTACGGTAGAGTACGACGAAGCTCTTATGGGCGGTTGCGCGATCGACGCGACCGGCGAGCCGCTTCCTCAGGAAACGATAGATAAATGTAAGGCTTCCGACAGCGTGCTCTTGGGAGCGGTCGGAGGTCCTAAGTGGGATAATCTTCCCGGAAACAAGCGCCCTGAAGCCGGTCTTCTCGGAATCAGAGGAGCGCTCGGACTTTTTGCGAATCTTAGACCCTCCGTCATCTTTGAGCCTCTCCAGGGCGATTCTCCGATAAAGGACGAGATCATCGGCGGTCAGCTCGATATCCTTATCGTTCGAGAGCTCACAGGCGGAATTTATTTTGGAAAACGCGGCCGTTGTACAGCCGAGGACGGTTCGCCTGCCGCTTGGGATACAGAGATGTACTCCGTTCCCGAAATCGAGCGCATTGCGCGCACAGCGTTTGAAATGGCTATGAAGAGAAACAAAAAGGTAACGAGCGTTGATAAGGCCAACGTCCTCGAATCCTCAAGACTCTGGAGAGAGACGGTTATCCGTGTAGCTGAGGATTATCCCGAGGTTGAGCTCAACCATCTCTATGTTGATAACTGCGCTATGCAGCTCGTTCGAAATCCCCGTCAGTTCGACGTTATCGTAACCTCAAATATTTTCGGAGACATTCTCTCCGACGAGGCTTCTATGATCGCCGGCTCGATCGGAATGCTCGCCTCCGCTTCACTCGCAGAGGGTAAATTCGGCCTCTATGAGCCCATTCACGGCTCGGCTCCCGACATCGCCGGACAGGGGATCGCCAATCCGCTTGCGACCATTCTTTCTGTCGCTATGATGCTTCGCTATTCTCTCGACAGATCTGAGGCCGCCGACGCGATCGAGAACGCAGTAAACGAGGCTCTTAAAAAGTACCGTACTCCCGATATCGCTTCCGCCGACACAATCAGGGTCAGCTGCAGCGAAATGGGCGATAAGGTCTGTGAATATATCTAAGCTATGGAATTTTATGATCTGCATTCTCACATTCTGCCCGAAATGGACGACGGCTCCCGAAGCGTTGAAATGAGTCTTGAGATAATCGACAGGCTCCGGGCGCAGAATGTTAAGAATATTTGTTTTACTCCTCATTATTATACTCATGAGGAGAGTATGAAAACCTTCCTCGAGAGGCGTGAGGAGAGCTTTGCTATGCTTCGTCCTCATCTTCCTGACGATATAAAGGTTTGTCTCGGCGCGGAGGTTTATGTTACCGACTATCTTTTCAATAACGACGAGATAAAGCCGGTATGCTATTCCGGCGGTAACTATATCCTTGTTGAATTCGCGTTTGGCGCGACCTTCACCGGAAAAACGATCGATCAGCTCAACCGCCTGCGCAACAACTACGGGCTTCGTCCGGTGCTCACTCATATCGAACGCTACGAGCACCTGATGGCCGACGAGGGTCTGGTTGAGGATTTGGTCGACGACGGTGTTATTATCCAGACAAACGTGGGAGCCTTCAAGGGCTTTTCGCGTAAGCGCAGGCTTCTGAGATATATAAAGCACGGTTTGATCGACGTTGTAGTAACGGACTGCCATTCCTTGAATCGAGGTAATCCCGACGAGTATATTGGTACGATCGAACTTATACGTGAAAAATGCGGCGAGGAATATGTGCGTCATATCGTTGAAACCTCAAAAAAGATATTTAAACCTATCGAATTATGAATCACGGCTCAGTACTCCTTTGAGTATTGAGCCGTATTTTCTTTATTAGAATAATAACTTAAATTTTTATTCTAAACTCGAACTAAATTAATAAAATTTAAAAATTTTCAAAAAAACTTCAAAAACTTGAAACTTTTTCTTCAAAAAAAGACACTACTATAGTGAAAAGGGCATTTAAGATAATTAGCTGTTTATAAAACTTGAAAACAGTTGTTAAATAGGTATATGAGTTTTGAATTAAATTTGGAGGTTTACTATGAAGAAATTGGTTATAAGTATAACAGCGTTCGCGTTAATGACAGCTGTAGCCGTAATTATCCCCAGCATTGTTGCCGAGGCAGTTTTTCATTGATTATTACATCCCATTATGTTTCCCCATTATTAGCCCCGGGCAGATCAAGTTCTGTCCGGGGTTATTCTTTAGCTATTAATCAGTGGCTGCTTAAATTACGTCTTCGCTGAACCAAACACTGTCGGTCATAAATTCCCTTCCGTTCAGGTAATTGAGAATTCCCTTGTCCTCTCGAAAACTAAATATAAGCTTATAAGCGTACAGCGCCTGATATTTGTAATTGTTTAAAAAGTTTTTCTTATTTTTTCCGTATTTGCTGTCTCCGACCAGAGGATGACCGATAAAGGCCATATGAGCTCTTATCTGATGTGTTCGGCCGGTGTGGAGCCTGATTTCGGCTAAGCTTGTTCTTTTTCCGGATTTAAGCACGGTGTATTCTGTTTTAATCAGTTTAGCTCCGTCCTCCGGTTTTTTGATCACCTTTACGGTGTTCGTGCTGTTGTTTTTTATAAGATAATCCGTGAGAATACCGTGGTCGTATTTCGGTTTGCCGCACAATAAACAAAGATAGTATTTTTCGATCTCACGATTTTTAATTATTTGATTCAGTATCCTGAGGCTTTCGGCGTTTTTTGCTGCTATTACGATACCTCCGGTGTTACGGTCGATTCTATTGACTGTGGCGGGGGAGAAGGCGTTTTCCTCTACCGGATCGTATTCTCCCTTGTCGTAAAGATAGTGCTGAATTCTCGCTACAAGGCTGTCAAAGTGATATTGCTTGTCCTGATGAACGATCAGCCCCGGCTTTTTATCCACAAGGATCAGGTTTTCGTCCTCGTAGATTATGTCGAGCTTTTTCGGAGCCTTTAGAAACTCATAGCTTTTCTGTTCGCTCTGCTCAAAGAATTCATCCTTTATATAGAGCGTCAGTACGTCGCCCTCCTTAAGAATAGCGTCTTTTTCACATTTCTTGCCGTTGAGCTTGATGTATTTAGTTCTTATGTATTTGTACATAAGCGATTTAGGCATTGTTTTAAACTTTTTTTGCAAAAACTTATCGAGACGCTGACCGCCGTCGTTTTGTTTTATTTCTAAGGTTCTCATAGGCCTTACCTCTCATTTCAAGTAATAATTATAATAAACCCGGAGACTTTTTGCAAGAAATACTTTTCACACATTTTTTTATACCGTGTATACTGATACAGGGTGATAAAAATGATTAGACATCATATTTCGGCGGCGTTCGCCTTTGGACTCGGACTGTTTCTCGCCACGGTACTGCCGTGCAGATGGGTGTTGATATTATCGCTTATCACCGTTTTGTTTATGGCTCGCACACTTTGCAGGAGGTAATACGTATGAAAGTGGTACTTATCGAGAATCCAAAATTTCTATCTTTTTTTCTGAGGAAGCTGTTTAATATTAAGAAGCTTCCGCGTATGGAGGAGTATTAACACATTATCCATATTTTTATTCTGCTCGTCTGTGCAAATCGCCGAAGTTGCGCAGACGGGCAAATTTTCTATTGCGAACATTTTCGGATTGTTGTATACTGATTACAATGATATGATTTTAGGAGGTTTATCATGAAATTAACTAAGAAAATCCTTTCGCTGACTCTCACAGCGATAATTATGCTTACCTGCTTCACAGCTCTCGGAATTACAGCAAATGCCGCCGATTCCGTATACTGTGAGGACGCCGCCGGCTGGGGCAGTGTAAACTGCTATATGTGGAGCGGCAACAATAAGAACGCCGAGTGGCCCGGAGTTCCTATGACTAAGGGTTCCGATGGATTTTACTCGTGTTCCGTAGACGGTTCTTATGAGAATATTATTTTCAACGGCGGCGGCACACAGACCGACGACCTTTCTTTCCCCGGCGCAGGACAGTGCTACAACAATTCTACTAAGAGCTGGAGCGCGTACAACGGCGGTTCGGGCGGAAATGACAGCGGAAACTCCGGAGAGAATTCCGGCGAACAGAATGTTCCCAGCACACCGTCAGGCGGAAATTCCGGCACAAGCGGTACTCCCGGCTCTTATTCCAAGTATTACGGAACTAACCCCGGCGGTAAGGTCGGCGCCAAGAAAACCATCACGATCGACGGAGACGCTTCCGACTGGTCCGAGGATCTGCTTATCGCTCAGGGCGCCGCTTGGGACGTAGCTAACCACTACAAGGGCGGTCACGAGAACTGCGTTCTCGATACATACGCTCTCTTCGGCGCGTGGGACGACGACAACCTCTATATCGGCTGGCAGATGGTCAATACTACCGATACATGGGCTCGTTCCGGCGACGGTCCTCTTTCTGACGGCGGACGCGTACTCGACGTTCCCCTTATCCTTGCCCTCAGCGTAAATCCTTCCTCTACTTCTATGACGAACAAGAACGATAAGGGCGGCTCTATCTGGGGACAGAAGATGGGTCTTTCCTTCGACACCCATGTTGATCATCTCTTCTATATGAGCGGTAAGCCCGGACTTGGCGAGCCCTCTATGTTTACAGCCGCCGACAGCAGCGGTAACACAAACTATACCACCGCTTGCGTTGGCTTTGCCAAGGGCGGAATTCAGTACGATATGGCTACAACAAACATTTGTAGCTCGATCTGGGGACTCAATAGCTCTCAGGATCCCGAAGATTTCAGAAGCGACAGCTCCGACTGGGTAGACTATAAGACCTTCAAGGGTTCTTCCGGAGCTCACGATACAACATTCGACTCCTTCTATGAGATCAAGATCCCGCTCAAGACTCTCGGAATCAGCGCGTCTCATATCACTCAGAACGGTATCGGAGCAATGCTCGTAGCTACACGCGGCGAGTCCGCTCTCGACTGCGTACCGTTTGATGAGACAATGCTCGACAACGCTACAGGAAGCTATTCTAACGACCCGTCTACGTCCAAGGAGAAGGATGATGATGATGTCATCACAGTTCCCTTCGCGAGCGTAGGAAAGCTCCGCGCCGGAACAGGCACTCCTGTTACTCCCGTAACACCTGAGACAGATCCCGTAACCGAAGCTCCCACAGACGCTCCGGCAGAAACTCCAACAGATGCTCCCGCAGTAACTCCTACAGACTCTCCCGCAGTAACCCCCACAGACGCTCCAGTAGTAAATCCCGGTACAGTTGAGCCTACCGAAGCTCCTGTAGTTACTCCTCCTACAGATCCTCAGATTGGTGATGTCGAGACAACAGATCCTCCCACATTCCCGATCATTGTTCCCATAGTAGTCCCGACGCAGGCTCCGACCGAGGCTCCCACAGAGGCTCCTACAGAAGCTCCCACTCAGGCTCCGACCGAGGCTCCTACTCAGGCTCCGACTCAAGCTCCCACACAGGCTCCTACTCAGGCTCCCACAGAGGCCAAGGATAAGGTCTTTGACGCAGGTGTGCTCAGCCTTAAGGCCGGCGCTAAGATGGATCTCTCCGAGGCAGGCGCAACATATACATCCTCTGAAAAGTCTGTAGCTAAGATCAGTAAAAACGGTGTAGTAACAGCTCTTAAGAAGGGTACTTCCTATGTGACTGTTGTTGCGGGCAATACTACAACTCTCTACGAGATCAAGGTAACGAGCAACCCGAAGCTCTCCAAATCCAGCGTAACAGTAAAGAAGGGCAAGTCGGTTACAGTTACTATCAGCGGTAAGGCTGCCGGTGTTAATAATAAGTATACAAACACCAAAATTGCTAAGATCACCTCCGCTAAATCAGCTAAAAAGATCAAGATAAAGGGACTTAAGAAGGGAACCACAACTCTTACCGTAAAGGTAAACGGAAAGGCTCTTAAGCTTAAGGTAAAAGTTAAATAATAATTCAATAATAAGCGACCCGGTTTTCCGGGTCGCTTTTTCTATACCCGGTATAGTTCTAATCCTTGTCTTTCGGCATATATTATTAACAAGAAAGACAAAGGAGAGAAAAATCTATGGAATTAAATCTTGATAGATCCTCAGTAGGAATGCTCGAGACCTTTCTTGACACTGTTTCCGAACAGCCTGTTGATGTTGATTTTACCTTACCTGATTATTGTCCGGATATTGAAAAGATACTTAGGTGTAAGCTCACTCCAAAAATCTATAACCGCAACATAAGCGGAGGACAGCTTCAGGTTGACGGAGCTACTGTTGTGACTGTTCTGTATGAGGAGGCTCAGAATAATACAATCAGAGTATGCGAACAGACAATACCGTTTAACGCGTCGTTCCAGCTTAAGAACGTTCCGGAAATCAACGTAACGGAAACCTCGGTCAAATGCGAATATGTGAATTGCCGCGCTCTTTCTAAGCGCAGGCTTACGGTTCACGGAGCTTTTTCACTCTGCGTGAAAATACTCGGAAAGGGCAGCGTGGATCTATGCTCTCCGGTAAATACCGATGATTACGAGTTCCTTACAAATGACATAAATTGTTCTGCCTTGACAACCTTGTCTCAGGACGTTTTTTCAGCAGGAGATGAGCTGAGAATAACAAACAAGCCTCCGGTTGAGCTTATACTTGACAGCAGTTTGAAAGCAAACGTTACCGATGTAAAAATCATTCCCGAAAGGATAATGCTGAGCGGAGAGCTCAACGTTCGTCTCTTATACTTATCTTCGCTTGATTCAAAATCGCCCAATCAAATCGATTGTTTGATACCGTTTTCAAAAATAATCGACTGCGAGGGAATATCGGACGAATGTACGACCTGCGTAAGCGTTTCTGTCTTGTCATATGAAATCAGGCTCAAAAACGACATTCTTTCAGATGACGCGGTCGTAGATGTTGACAGCCGTATTTGTGCGACAGTAAGCGGATATAAGGATATAAGTATTCCTGTTGCGGTTGACGCATATTCAACAAAATTCGTAACATCGCTTACAAAAGAGCGAGTTACAGTCCCGACTCAGCTTTCCGTAATTAGCGACTCTTTTATGCATAAGGAAACGGTTTCGCTCGGTGATGCTCCTATAGGCGAAATCGTTGATCTCCAGTGCGATTATCGTGAGCTCAGTCCGGTTATAGGGGATGACAGCGTGACGATTAATTCAAAGCTGAACATTTATATCCTTGCTCTGAACAAGGACGGCGATCCGGTTTATATCGAACGTTCCTTTGAATTCCCGTATGAAGAGCGTACCGACGTAAAAGTCAACGATATTGCAAATCTTTATGCGAATGTAATAAGCCTCAGTTTCAGACTTGGCGATAACAATTCGGTTGAGCTTCGCGCGGAGATAAAACTCTGTCTTACGCTATGTGAAAAAATCAGCGAAAATATGGTTACGGCAGTTTCCTCCGATGACGCGTCCCCGGTAAATAAAAAGCAGTGCGCGCTTTCGCTTTATTATGCCGGAGAGGGAGAAAAAATATGGGATATCGCCCGAAAATTCTATTCCCGAAGCTCGCTTATAAAAGAAGAAAACTC
>CACYDK010000194.1 GCA_902773155.1 uncultured Ruminococcus sp. | reverse complement strand
GGCTAAACGGGTGTAGAAAAAGCCCTCGGCCTCAAGGTCAAAAAGCTTGCCCATAGCGTCGGAGGTTTCGTATTTAAAGGTAGTGCTCTGTACTATAGGCACAACTCTGGGCTGGCCGTTTTCGGGAGAATATCCCGCCTGAATGCATTTGGTCTCGATTTTCATATATATATCTCCTTTATTTGAATAATGACTTAATTAAGTTAACAATGTAGTCCGTTCCGTAGATCACTCCGGCAAAAATCACGATCAGAATGATCGCCGAGATTATGCGAACGGTGGTGCGCTTTGCTCTTGACATCTGAGGCTCTTCGCTTTCTACAGGAGGCTCGTCCTCAATAATTACCTCGTTGTCAAGCTTTATAGCTCCAATACCTACAGCGATATCATAGGCTTTTTCGTAAAGCTCATACGGCACGAGAATATCGAATCCGTCGAAATCCATTCCGGTAATAAGCTGAGAATTGGCGCTCACCATATGACGCGTATAAACGCTTGGAACTCCGCCGTCGGAAAGAGCCGCCTGAACGCGGTCGCGCTCAATAACATCCCCCGAGCAAAGGTATACGGAGGTAGCTTCATCCTCTATAGACTCAAGCGCTCGTTTTTTACACTCTTCGTTAGAGCAATTGCTTTCACTGTCGTTATACATTCGTTTGCACTTGGTACAATACTTCATGCTTAACACCTCTTTATTTTTCATAACAGGTTAATTATAGCAAATGAATAATAACTTTGCAAGAGGAAAACGCCGTCAACAGCATCAACTGTGTGACGGCGTTTGAATTATTCTGCATAAAACTACTTAACGGTTACTTTGATCTTTTTGAACGCTCCGCTCTGCGCATAGGCGTACACATAGCAAACGCCCTTTTTCTTAGCGGTTACTGTGCCGTTGTCGCTGACTGCCGCCACCTTAGGATTAGAGCTTTCGTACTGGATCTTGCGGTGAACGCTTACCTTGAGCTTTTTGCTCTCGGGAACAGCCTTGGCCTTAAGCTTAAAGCTTTTGCCGTTTTTCAGACTCAGCTTATCCTTCTTTGCAGCCGTAGTGACCTTGTTGAAATTACCGGCCTTGCCGCCCTTTGCGGCTATGTGGAGGGTTTTAGCCGAGGTGATCGAATTGCCTTTTTTGTCGAAGGCGGTAACAAGATACTTGTAGTAAGTGCCCTTCTTAAGCTTTTTCTGCGTATAGGAGGTTTTTGTTGTAGTGGTCATGTATTTGTACGCGTTCTTTTTGCCGCATTTGTTGCCGTAGATAACATAAGTTTTCGCGCCCTTGACCTTATTCCAGCAAATTGTAATCGAATTGCTTTTGACCTTTTTCTGTCGTGCGGAAAGCAGACCGAAGGTCGTTCCCTTGGGGTCGTCGTCGCTTTTCAGTCCGGTGATAAAGGAGTCGATCTGAGTCTTTGACAAGCCTTCGTCGATCTCTTTGACCACAGGCTCATCGTCAGGCTCCTCTCCCGAGTCGGTCGGATCGGGCTGGGATTCATCACCATAGTCCTTATCAATCGTATAATTAAGCACATTTGAATATCCCGTCTTAATCTCTCCAAGCAGCTCGCCCTGTTCGGTCAAGCGCTGATCGAAGCGGAAGCATGCCCTGAATTCAATTTCGGTACCCTTAAGAACCTTTTTGCCGTCGCCGTTGATCGCAAGGATACACGATTCAAGCTTTCCGCCTCTGATCTCGAAATCGCCCTGGAGAGTTTTCCATTCCTCAGTGCCTTTCACACGAGCCTCGGTTTCAATCGAGATCCATCCGCCTCTGGCGGTGATCTCAGTAACAGCCTTGTTGAGCTCATCGCTTACATCGAGGGTATAACCGACTACCGGATAACCGTTAAAATCATACTCTGAAATATAGGGATCCGAAATAACCGGAGGCTTGATCGAAGCCGCGTCGTAAGGCTTCCACTTTTCCCCGTCCTTGCCGTAGGACGCGGTATTTGACCATTCGGAGAAAAGATATCTATCCACCATGCCTACGCAATCGCCTGCTTCGTTATACTCGGGAATCCTCAAGGTAACGCGATATCGCATACGAGCGTAGGCTGTGTGCGCATTGTAGTTTATTTCAACGTGAGAATAACCGGGTTCATCCTCAACGATGGAATATTGTCCTTCCTTGAGCTGATCTTTAATTCCGACGCATCTTGTACCGTCCTCATAGGTTGTGCCGTACCATATCGAATCAGTGGGATCGGCAGGGTTTCCGGCATGACGCATGATCCAGCAATCATGGGTGGATTGTATGCCGTCTATAATCGAAACGTCTACATAATCCCAATCGCTGACGCGGCTGCGTCCCTCGGAATCATGTCCCAAACCGAAATAAAGCGTAGCCTCGTTCTCATCCCAGTACTCATTGCAATGCCAGTCGGTAGGATCGTCGACCGCCCAGTCGATCTGAGAGTTAATAAAAATATCATCCGCTCCGAGTTCATTTAACAGCGCGGCTCTCTTGCTATCGTCCTGCATATCCTGCAAAAACTTTATCATATCGTTTTCCATGCTGTAGGAGAATTGAAGGGTTGTGCCGCCCTCCTCTCTCCTGTCGAGAGAAACAGTTTTGGACGGAACAAGCTCAAACGGAAGTTTACTGCTTTTGTCCGCCGCGGAAACGGGAATAATAAAGCAGGAGAAAATGATTACAGTCGACAGAACTGCTGATACTAACTTCTTCATAAAAACGCCTCCTAAACTTATTGTCTATAATTATACTATGTATGGTTTAGAAAATCAATGATTTTATATAATTTAAACAGTTTTCCGGACGGTCTCAAAAAAAGAAACCGTCCGGAATTAATTATCCGAAAACTGGCTGAGGCTGAACTCCTTTGAGAGCCTGATTTACGCATTCGGGGAGCTGTTCAAAATGAGCTACAAGCGAGTTTGGCTTATTAACGTAATCATCCTGACTCATCGGAACGAAGTAGATATTCTTTGTATTCATCAGTCTGCCGATGTTTTGCGCTGTCGCGCCGAGCCCGTCGTTTGTAGCAGGACAAAGAAGCACCGGCCTCAGAATACGAAGATGCGATTTAACAGCCATCGTAACTGCTGTGTCGGTGATGCCGTTAGCAAGCTTTGCGAGGGTGTTTCCGGTACAGGGAGCCACTACAATCAGGTCGCAGAGCTTTTTAGGCCCCATAGGCTCGGCGTCCTTGACGGTACAGATTATCTTTTTTCCGGCTATTTCCTCTATTATTCTAATTATATCTCCCGAAGCCCCGAACCGCGTATCCGTGGAGGACGCGTTCTCGGACATTATCGGGATAATGTCGTATTTATCCGAAAGCCTGCGAAGCTGCTCTATAGCCCTGGAAAAGGTACAGAAGGAGCCGCACATCGCGAAGCCTATTGTTTTTTTACTCACATTTTTCCTCCTGAGCTTTTATCGTTAGGATGGCGTTGGAAATAGCTTGACCGGCTGTTTTGGGAGAGCATTTCCCGGGTAGTCCGAGCGCCCTTACAACAGTAAAGCCGAGCTTTTCAGCCTCGGGCGCTATTCCTCCGGGATAGGAAGCCAGCTCTATCAGGAGCGTATCGCTGTTGCTTTTTTTCAGGATCGTCTCAGTCAGGACGAGCGCGGGAACTGTGTTAAAAACAATGTCGTAGCCTTCGATACTCTTTATATGCGAGGTTTTTACAGGAAGATTTCCGTCCGCATAAATATAGGCCGCGCTTACGTCATTTTCGGTAGCTACCGTAACATTCGCGCCGACTGACCTAAGCAGCTTGGAAAGGATACGTCCTATTCGGCCGTAGCCCAGAACCAGGATCCGGGTCGAAAGAAGCACTCCCTCGTAGTTTTCCATAGCGATCTGCAAGGCTCCCTCCGCTGTAGCCTGAGCGTTCATAACGGCAAAATCCTCCCGTTTAAGAAGGTCATATATCCTGATTTGACTGTTCAGCGCTCGGAGGGTCTCGCCTTTTCCCATAATAACGAGCTTTTTTGTTAATACATTCAAAAGCTCCTCATCAACAATTATATCCTCAGAAAACGGAGCGTATATTTTATTTTCATAAATGCCTGTTAACGGTAAAACGATAATATCGGAGAATTCGAGGGCGTCGTCAAGCTCAGTTAAACGGAGCCGGCCGTAGCTTTTTAAGCAGTCAAATCCTGCTAGAACTACCTCCATACCTGATTTAGCGAGCTCATCAGCCGCAAAAAGCGTGCGTTTATCCCCTCCGATAAACGATATCCTGTCCTTTTTCATATCCAACACCTACTTTTATCGGTTATAAGATATAATATGAGAAAGCAGGTAATTGGTGTTGATATTGACGACAAAAAATCCCCTTCCGGAAAAACCGGAAGGGGAAAAGCTTTGTCCTATAATATTACAGTAACTGAGAAATATCGCCGATAGTCTTGTAGGACTGATTGATATTATCAATCTTTTTACCGGGATCAGCAGGCATGCTTCTGCTCTTCTCTGTAGAATCACAGAGTACGTCAGCCTTAAAGAGCTCCTCTACTGTAACTGCGGGAGAAGTATATAATTTTTTCATTTTAATCTCCTCCTTAATCTACAACCAATGTATCGCCGTCAAATCCGGCAATACAACCTGTATAGGCGTAGTCGTGTCCGGCATACTTAGCGTAGTAAGTGTTGCCCTGAGCGTCTGTGTAATAGAAACGGGCGATAACCTTTGCGGTATCGTCTACTCCGTTAACAGCACAAGTGACGTACTTGTAATCTGTTGAAGTATCATTGGGATCGCCGTAGGCTTTACTGCCGCATACGTTATTGTAGGTTCCCTTAGCGGAAATCTTCTTTTCGCCGTTGCCCCAATCCTTT
>CACYDK010000193.1 GCA_902773155.1 uncultured Ruminococcus sp. | reverse complement strand
TTGTTTCCATGAGAAAAACCCCTCTCTTTTTTGCGTATAACGCATTATTAACTCTATCATTATACAATTAATTTATTACTAAAACAATACCCTATTTCACAAAATCAAAACTTTTTATGTTTTTTTGAATTTAGGTATGGACAACAAAGAATTAATATGATATACTATTCAGGCATTAAATTGAATAGCGAGATGTAGCTCAGTTTGGTAGAGCGCTGCGTTCGGGACGCAGAGGCCGCAGGTTCAAGTCCTGTCATCTCGACCAAACGAACGGATACCCAATGGGTATCCGTTCGTTTGGTATTAGAGAGTGTGACAGGACTTGAACAGCCCGTTAAGAAAACGCTCCAGTGGAGCGTTTTTAGGGCGCCGCGCAGATGAAACTTTTCCAATAAACGTGAACACACAGGCGAAACGTAACTTCTCCGAAAGATGGAGCATATGTCATCTCGACCATTAATAAAGGGAGTGCTCCAAAGAGCGCTCCCTTTATTAATTATACAAGCAAAGTGCGAGTGACAGGACTTGAACAGCCCGTTAAGAAAAACGCCGTCAAGCAGGAGATTTTCCACTTGGCGGCGTTGGTTATAATTCTT
Organism: uncultured Ruminococcus sp.; assembly: GCA_902773155.1. GTDB lineage: Bacteria > Bacillota > Clostridia > Oscillospirales > Acutalibacteraceae > Ruminococcoides. Next base: position 6,401 of record CACYDK010000193.1, on the reverse strand, counting down.
ATTTAGAAATTATTTTCCTGATCTAGGTAATAGTTTTTTTCTCGTTTAAGTTGATCTCACATTCAAACAGTCTTTGCTCCGATTACAATTCCGTTTTGCATATCCGCGCTGAGACAGCTTAACTGCAAGGACGTAGAATCATTTGAACCGTCCTCATACGTTACTTCCGCTGTAATCTTGACCCTACTTAACATTTCATTATATACGACCCGCACGTCATTCATTAATTCATTTAAGAAAGCTTCGTCTGTTATGGAGCCATCGGAATCTAAATGCTCAAAAGCGGTCTTGGCTTCTTCGCTGAGAGTGACATCATCTGAGGAAATTGTAGTCATAAGCTGGATCGGGAATTTATCCATTTCACTAAGATTATTATTGAATTCCGTGTAGATTTGATCATCAAACGAGACCGTGTAGCTTGAATACTGCTTGTCATTTTCGACAGTGCTTTCGATTTTGTTATCGCTCTCTATCTTATCGGTGATTTTATCGGAAGCTGAAGCCTGATTCGGATACTCATCGCGGTAATCATAGGCATACGAATCATATGGAAACAGAAAAACTGCGTTTTCGATGCTGTATTTTACGGATTTGATGTTTCTTCCGTCGCACCTTACCGAAAATGGGAAAATATCATTTTCGGTACGCCCTCCATCTCCGCCTCCGATTTCACCGGCTACAGGAGCGACCTTGGCGATCTCTGCGAATGACTCTCCGCCGATCTCAGCGGCACTGGCTTTTAATACGAAAGCATTTCCTTTTTCGCTAAAGCTACCGAGAATAACAACAAAGACCATCACTGCTGCCACACACGCGGCTACCGCCGGTATTAATTTTATTACATTAAATCTGTTATGTTTTGTGTCCATTTCCTTTATCCTTTGTTTTAGATCGTCAGGTGCGTGAACTTCATCAAGTACGCTTTGATAAAGCTCGTATGTATCTTTATAATTCTTCATAGCCACTCCTCCCCAAGCTTATCCTTCAGCATTTTTCTTGCTCTCATCAGTCTGGTTTGAACATTACTTTCCGATATTTTGAGAACAGAAGCGATTTCATCGCAATGATATTTCTCGTAATAGTACAGATGTAAAACCGTTCTGTATTTTTCGGGAAGCTTCATAACCTCGGTAAAGATTTCGTTTTTAGCAGCGTCTATGTACTCGGGCTCGTAGTCCAGGTCGCTAAATGAGATTACTTTTTTATTCCAAAAAGAACGCCATAGTGATTTGCTTTCATTAGCAACGACTCTGATCAGCCATTTTCTGATATGGTCGTCGCTCTCGAAATCCACTTCACTTTTCAGAAGCTTTATAAACGTGTTCTGTGTAATATCCTCAGCGTCGCTTTTGTTTTTGCAAAAGCTCAATGCCGAGCGGAATACAACATCGGCGTATTTCTCAACGATTCTGTTGAATTCTGAAGAGTCCAAAACCCTCACTCCCATCTCCTTTATAACACACGATGTATTATACCTCGTTTCCTTCATTTTGAAAAGCTCTTCAACAATACAACGTTTTAAAACAGAAAAATATCACAAATATTTAAAAAAATTTTTAAAAACCGTCAAGCGGGAGATCACCCGGCTTGGCGGCATTGATTTTATTTCTTCAAAAGAATTTTATTCCCACTCGCTCCCTGCAAAGTGATCTTTGGCTCAAAAACAGTATTAACCGGATTCTCTGTCCGTTGCAATATAATAACCTTCCTGAACTGCGGCAACAGTTGCTATGGCACATACAACCGTACAGCTATACGCGGGTTCAATGAAAGCCAGTGTTAACGGCAGAAGAAAAAGCAATACTCCCGTGACTTTGTTCAAAACAGTGTGTAAAGCTACGAGCTTCCTTCTGAGAACAAATCCCAATACAATACCGGTTGCTTTAATAATTGCTATGACAACTATCCATATCCACAACCAAGTAGGAATATGTAACAGCGGCAACAGCTTAATCAAGCACACTACCACAAAAACAAAATCTGCTACCGTGTCCAACTTTGATCCGAATTCGCTGACGGTATTCGTTTTTCTCGCGATTGTTCCGTCGATCATATCGCTAAAACCGCAAAAAAGATATATAGCGTAGAATCCAAACGAAAACACAGGAATGAACAGCAAGGCCACGCTTCCTGTGATACGTAAGCTTGTAATTATGTTTGCAAGTTGTTTTTTCATATTCGTTTTTGCAATCTAATACTACAGTTTTCTCAAAACATCCAAGCTGTGATTAGTAGCGCCTATCAGATCCTGTCTTTCACAAGTCGCAAAATGATAGGACAGCCATTTTTCAAAGGTTTCATCATCAGCCTCTTCGAGATACTCTCGGATATATCTGCTCGCGCCGTCTGTTGCGACGAGCTTTATACGCTCAACGGGAACTGCCGCGTTAATGCGCTCAATATCCTCAATGCGCACCATTTCAAACAAGTCTTTCGGCTCGCTGATACATTTCCAGTCATCAGTCAGCATATTAAATTCCATAACCGATTTCAGCTGATTACAACCGAAAACATATTGAATGACCGTGGCTTCATTCATACAATAAGCGACTAATATATAGCCGCCCTGCTTTGTTATCCTGACAGCTTCCTTGAGGGCGGTTATCTTGTCCTCGTCGGAATACAGATGATACATCGGACCGAGCAGGAGAGTTATATCATAGGTATTATCCTCCAGCATATTCAAATCAAGCGCGTTGCCGAGATAGGTTTTGATGTTCTCGCTTCCGTCGAGCTTGCTGCCTAAAATATCAAGATTGTGCTGTATAAGCTCCACAGCGGTGACATCATAGCCCTCTTTGGCGAGCGTGACGCTGTATCTGCCCGTTCCCGCGCCTATCTCCGCTATTTTGCAACTTGCTGTCAACAGCGGATCTATATATCTGCGCGTGGTAAGATATTCAACTCTGCCGATACGATTGCTCGCAAGGCGACCGTCCTCGTCGTATTCGTTGTAAAAGTTTTCTAAGAATGTGTTGTTATTTGTCATTGCTTCACCAAATAATTATCAATATATTGCATATACGGCTTGACCTGCGTTCTGCTGCCACGATTGATAACAGTCACATCATTGCCTTTCGCAAAGAAATACTCTGCCGAATATTTGCTGACAAACGTTGTTCCGCCTGTAATGAGAATTTTCATAGCCGCTCCTTTCATCACAGAACCGTTTTATATCAAATCAATTCTAACATGAAACCGAAAAGATAGCAATAAAAAACGCCGCCAAGCCGGAGATTATCCCACTTGGCGGCTGTGCTGATTACGTGTAAATCAACTCCGCATTAACGATTTCCGTTGCACGGTTGCGGATATTGTTCATTCAATGACAAATCAGTGGTTAGTTGATCTTTACTTTAACGATTACTATAATAGACTTGGCCCTATGATTACTGTCTCCATTCGCCTTTATGCCTACTCTGACTTTGTAATCGCCTTTCTTGGTACCCTTTTTAACTTTTAAGGTACCCTTCTTCTTGGTTATGCTAAAATTTTTCGTTCTTTTGGTTTTTTTAAGTTTATATTCCAGATTACCGTTTTTGGAGAGCACATTGATTGCTTTGTCACTATGTTGAGCTTTTTTCTTAAGCTTTGAATATGAGAATTTAACTGTCGTGGTCTTGACCTCAAGGGTGTTCGCAGCCTTTTTGATCTTGAATCTCTTTTCGAGTTCTCCTGTATAAGCGCCAATACCCTTTATAATTACCTTCGCCGTACCGACCTTATGGTTATCCTTATAGCTGACCTCGAAATCTTTATTCAAAACGAGCTTGGTGTCGACGTCGAGTACCTTGATGCTCTGGGTAATGGCCTTTCCGGTATAAGTCTTGTCCTTGATCCCGCTTACGGTAACGCCATTGATCGGCTTCGGAGCAGGAGCCGGTTCATCTTTAGGTGCATCCGTGGGTGCCTCTGTGGGCGCTTCCGTAGGAGCTTCCGTGGGAGCTTCCGTAGGAGCCTCTGTGGGTGCTTCCGTGGGAGCCTCTGTGGGTGCTTCCGTGGGAGCCTCTGTGGGTACCTCTGTAGTAGCTTTAACAACTATGTACGAAAGTGTGAATGTGCCGTCGTTGTTGTCAGTGAGTGTAAACTCTACTTCTGTGTTTCCGGGAACTCTGAGCTTGTCGGATTTCTCTCCGGTTACGTTTGTGTTATAGAGAGTAGCGCTCGTAGCGTCGTTTCCGGGATATCCGTCGGTCATATACCAGTTGGCGTTGTCAGCATCCTTAACTGCCACATAGGAATCCTCAGTAAATGTAGCCCTGAGCTTGCCGTTTACAAACTTGTATATGCCCATGTTCTCAGAATCCGTTCCACTGGCATATTCTGCTCCGTTGATATATCCGAAGAGATAATAATCCTTTGCAGGTGCTTCTGTCGGAGCTTCCGTGGGTGCTTTTGTCGGAGCTTCCGTGGGAGCCTTTGTGGGAGCTTCTGTCGGAGCCTCTGTAGGAGCTTCTGTCGGAGCCTCTGTAGGAGCTTCCGTGGGAGCCTCTGTCGGAGCTTCCGTGGGAGCTTCTGTGGGAGCTTCCGTGGGAGCCTTTGTGGGAGCTTCTGTAGGAGCCTCTGTCGGAGCTTCTGTGGGAGCTTCCGTGGGAGCTTCCGTGGGAGCTTCTGTGGGAGCTTCCGTAGGAGCCTCTGTCGGAGCAGCTGTAGAGGGCTCTGTTGTCTCGGGCTCTGTCTCGGGCTCGCTCTTCTCGTAATAGGAGTCGAGTGCCTTAAGCTGATTGAAAACGTTGTAGTTGAAGTGAGGAGCAAGAACAGCGTTTAAATTCTTCGCGACAGTAGCGACGCGGTAGAGCGTAACAGTCTTCGCGCTATCCTCGCCCTCGAGAGTGATATCGGTGGATAAGTCAGCGTTCAGTACCGGCATAACGATCTCTACGAGCGTGGGTACATAGCCCTTAATGACAGCGTAGGTAAGGGTTCCAAAGGGATTTCCGCTTTCGGCAACGACCGCGTCCATGCTGTTCGTAATGAGAGTAGAAACTTCATTAAGCTTTTCCTCGTCCGTCGGGAATGAGACCGCGATCATGAAGGTGCTGATGAAGTCTTCGTCGGATTTAATCTTTTTGATAACATCCTTAAAATACTGCACGGCAGCCGCTTTTTTCTCGGCGTCCATAGAATCGTACAGGGTGATGAGAGCGTTAGCCGGTTCCTGCAACTTCTCGCAGTAAGCTTCACGCGTGATGTTTTCGCCGAGAAATACAGCGGTATCGGAAACGAATTCAGCATGTGAGCTCTTTCCTACTTCCTCAAAATAGCCGTCTACTGAGGGATTGACCGACCATATCGCAATCGTATCCTCGGGTGAGCCAATAAGAAAATCGTTGCCGCAGCGGGAAAGTCCCCACTCAGAGGGATAGATGTAGGAGATAAAATCGCGGCAGTCGATAGTGTTGTGGATATTGTCGTAAGCCTCGGCGAATTCCGCGCAGTTCGGAGCCTCAAAGGTGTAAACATAGACGTCATCATCGGTAAAGCCGTAGTCCCCACGGATGTTATTTATAGCGTTTCCGAGGATGTTGGCGACTGCGCCGGCACGGCTGTAGCCAGCAACCCAGAATTTAAGGTTGGATAATTCTAAATCAGAAATATAACTGTTTATCCTGTCCAGCGCGAGGTAGGCTGCTTCGGAGAATGCGGAAACATCGCCCTCGGGACCCGCGATGAAATTCGTAGCCATTTCGACGCCGTAGCGGTCGCCCCTGAGAGCAACTGCGATGACCTCGCTACCGTCGATTTTCTTGTGAGCGAGAACCATACCGAGGCTTTTGGGCGTCGTTTTATCCATGTCGATGGTGGTGATGTCGGAGAAGCCGATGTTCGAGAGGATCGCGCCATAGGTCTCGTCGGGAGTTTCGCTGGTACCTGCGGTCGTGAACGCCAGAGCTGCGGACATTGTCCTGAGATGCTCGTTCTCCTCGGTACCGGGAGATCTGAAATAGTCGTCGCTGTAGTAATAATCCTGCTCACCGGGATCGGTACCGTCGAAGGTGACCATGGTGAACTTGCCGTTGATTATCCCGTCGCCGTCCTCGGCTGAAGCCGCAACGACAAAGCAGGAAACCAGCATAAGCGCGGCAAGAAGCACGCACAGCGGCTTTTTCATAGCTTTTACAAATGATTTCATGTTATCATCCTTTCTGAAAAACACTCGGAGCATGCTCCGGTTGTTTAAGTGTATCTCTTAAAGGCAAAACAAACAATAGTTATCCTTATATTGCCTACATTTCATTAATTTTACCAACAATTATGCATTTTGTCAAGGGCTTGGGAGGGGTTGTTTATACGGAAATCCGAGCTGTAGTTATAGGATTTTAGCACGGAGTATTTCTATTATTTGTATTGTAAGTAAAATACAGGCTATCAAAAATTCTGTTGCCATTTTGTTGCCACGA
>CACYDK010000192.1 GCA_902773155.1 uncultured Ruminococcus sp. | reverse complement strand
TCTTAAGATTGCGATTCTGGATAAATCAAGTGTTTATAACTACAAAGCCGGTAAGAGGCGCTCGATCATTGTTTCTGAGATTCCGTCGTTAAATCTCACGAACAAAAACCGAGTCAGTTACGCCAAAAGCTTCCAGAACAATTTCACCGTCTCCAAGGATGACGGCGGAAATGATGTTAATACCTATAAAAACTCCAGGTATCTGTTTAAGGCTACGGCATATCTTATCGACGAGAACAATGACGTGACGCTTAGTAATTCGGTTTATACCTGTCTCAGCAATGTCGCGGCTAAGCTTCTTGCCTCCGGCGAGTCCGGAATGATCGAAATCACTCAGAATTAATTATTATTTTTTGAAAAGGAAGGGTGGAGTTATGAAAATTGAATATAACTCGCCCGAGTTCCATTTCGTAAGGGTTGAGTTTACGACTGTGTTGATGGACAGTCCCGAAAACTATAATAGCTACATAGACGATAACCCAACCGTTACCGAACCGATAATGGATCCGGATGACGATATCATCTGGTGATGGAGGTAAGAGTATGAAAAGACTAGTCAGAACAGTTTCAGCCTTCATCGTCTTGATGATTCTCAGTTCATTTACGGTATTCGCTACCGAATCCTACATCACGCTCAACGGCTTCGCCTTTCACATCAATGAGAACGGCTTGGCTGTGATCCACAGCTACGACGACCGCTCAGCCAATGTGAAGATACCGGAAAAGCTTATGGGCGCCTATGTCACAGAGATCGACGACTATGCTTTTTTCAATGATACGAGCATCCGCTCTGTGTCGTTTGAGAATGCGTCTATGCTCAGGAGAATAGGCACAAACGCGTTTTATGGTTGCACCGGACTTCGAGAAATCAGTATTCCGTCTGGTGTAACAGAAATAGGCTTCGGCGTTTTTCAAAACTGTACTTCTATCGAAACTGCGACTTTGGGCGACGGAATAACCGTGCTTCCAAGCCAGACCTTCTACAACTGCACCTCTCTTAAAAGAATTATCGTTTCCGATTCGCTCACCTCGATCGGCGAGAGGAGTATGGCGCTTTGTGCATCGCTCGAGGAAATCGAGATTCCCGACAGCGTCACTTCGATCAACGACAGCGCGTTTGAAAACGTCGGTAGTAGCCTTGTAGTTTACTGTGCAAAGGGCTCGTACGCCGAGTCTTACTGTAAGCAAAATGAAGCGATCTCATATAACTACGTTAGAGAATATGAGTTAGGCGACGCCAATCTCGACGGAGTGTTTAATGTGCTTGACGCTACAGTGATCCAGAGGTATAAGGCCGGTATGGACGAGATCCACATTTTCCGTGGTAAAAACTACGCCGATGTAAACAAAGACGGCGAGGTCACGATCCGCGACGCGACATTAATACAGATGAAGCTCGCGCGGGTTATCACCTCTTTTTAAACCGTTATATTTAATATCTAATCATATTAAAATACCGCCCCGGACGAAAATCCGGGGCGGTACTGTTTACTTCTTGTTCTTGTAATCGCTATATATTTTACGAACATCGCGATATCCGTAGATGTATTCATCAACCATTTTTTCAAAGAAAAAGGAAATAAATTCGTTTTTGCCTTTCATTTTATTGAGTAACATTTTATGCGTAGGTCCGGAGAAAAATGCTTTCTGGGCTTTTTTTCCGTCCTTTACGACAGTGATGTAGTCCTTAATGCTGTTTAAGTATGTCTTTTTCGGATCATCGGATACAATTGCCTGTGCTGCGTATATGCCGGAGCCGATTGACATGTAAAGTCCTTCGCCGGAAATCGGATCGGCGAATCCGCCCGCGTCTCCCAGTAGCATAATGTTATCCGGTAGCTTGTCCTGAGGAACAGCATAGCCGTATGGGAAGAAAGCGCCTGTGTATTTTACCTCTCCCGCGTTTAAGCCCAGGTCTTGAATCAAACCCGTGAGGATCCCGCGGTAATCAACGCTTTTATTAAGTATTCCGCCCACTCCTACACATACGGTTTTACCATGAGGAAATACCCACGCGTAGCCGGAGTTAAGATATCCGAAATACAGATTAATGCTATTGAAATCAAGTCCCTCGGAGGGTATATATGCCTCTATGCCGAAGGCGAGGCTTCTTCTGTCTGTTTTAAGGCTCTTGTGCGACATACTAAGCGCACCGTCTGCAAAAAGCAGGTAGTCGTAGCTGAGAGTTTCACCGTCAGAGAGAGCCACTGTGTTCGTTTCGTAATCCACCTCGGCGCACTTCTTTCCCTCAAGTATCAATCCGCCTCTGCGCTTGTATTCCTCAACCAAAGCGGCGTCAAAATCTCGGCGGTTCACCAGCCTAACAGGTTTATTCAGTACGGACTCCGTAAGCAACTCTGTACGCTTGAATAGCTTTACGATATCCGCGGTGCAACAAAACAGTTCGTCAGTGCTTTTGCCGTCAAACAAGCCTTCTATCAAATCGAATGTTTTGCCGGTAACAAGTCCCGCGCAGGTTTTATTGCGCGGAAAAACGGATTTATCAATGACGCACACATCCGCATTATTCTTGGCGAGAGTCAGCGCCGCGCCCATTCCGGCGGGGCCTCCGCCGATTATGATAGTTTTATAGTGATTCTTGCTCATACCTGATTGTGCTGCCTTTCTTTTAAACGGATTACATTAATACGTTTCGGTATTATCCTAACATATGGATTATTTTTTTGCAAGAAAAATTATCCCGTCCGATAAGTTGTGATCTGCGCGAACGAGCCATAAACAAAAAAAGCGCACGCTTTTTGGTGCGTGCGCTTTCCTGTATATTTTTTATTCAGCTGTAAATTTGCCGTCCCTGAAGTCTACGGTCACGCTCTTTCCTTTGCTGATTTTTCCTTCGAGGATCTGCTCTGAAAGTTCGTCCTCGATCTTCGCGGTTATAGCTCTTCTGAGGGGTCTTGCGCCGTATGTGTCGTCAAAGCCCTCGTCGGCGATCGCGCTTACTGCTTCGTCGGTGAAGCTCACGTCGATTTCAAGCGCCTTAAGCCGCTTTTTAAGCTCGTTGAGCATCTTGCCGGCGATTTCCTTGATCTCGTCCTTTGTAAGCTTGTTGAATACGATGATGTCGTCTACGCGGTTCAAAAACTCCGGACGGAAGGTCTTTTTGAGCTCGCCGAGAACAGTTTCCTTGATATCCTCTTCCTTTACAGCTTCGGTCTCCTGCTGGAACCCGAGGCTGTTTTGTCTTTCTGTGATGAGACGTGCGCCGACGTTGCTGGTCATAATAATGACCGTGTTCTTGAAGTCGACAGTTCTGCCCTGGGAGTCTGTGAGACGTCCGTCGTCAAGGATCTGGAGGAGTGTGTTGAACACATCCGGATGAGCCTTTTCGATCTCGTCAAACAGGATTACCGAATACGGCTTTCTCCTTACCTGCTCGGTGAAGTGGCTGCCCTCGTCAAAACCGACATAGCCGGGAGGAGAGCCTATGAGCTTGGATACGGTGTGCTTCTCCATAAACTCGGACATATCAAGTCTTATCATAGCGTTTTCGTCGCCAAACATCGCCTGGGCGAGAGCCTTTGATAGCTCGGTCTTGCCGACTCCGGTGGGGCCGAGGAAGATAAACGAGCCTATCGGGCGCTTAGGATCCTTAAGGCCAACGCGGCCTCTGCGTATTGCTCTGGCAACGGCCTTAACGGCCTCGTCCTGACCGACAACCCGATCGTGGAGAATACTCTCCATCTTGAGCAGCCTTTCGCTTTCCTCCTCAGTTAGCTGAACTACGGGGATCCCCGTCCATTCCGAAACTATTTGAGCGATGTTTTCGGGGCTAACCTCGCCCTCTGGGCTGTTGTTCTGCCACTTCTGCTTTTCATTGTCAAGAAGCTCGCGCAGAGATTTCTGTTCGTCTCGGAGCTTTGCCGCGCGCTCAAAATCCTGCTCGTTGACCGCGCTGGCTTTTTCAGCCTCGAGTGTCTTGATCCTTTCTTCCATTTCCTTGAGATTCTGCGGAGGGGTGAGAGCCTGCAGCCTGACCTTGGAGGCGGCCTCGTCAATGAGGTCGATCGCCTTGTCGGGAAGATAACGGTCGGCGATATATCTTGAGGAAAGATTGACGGCGGCCTTGATCGACTCGTCCGAAATCTTTACCTTATGGTGAGCCTCGTAGCGGTCGCGAAGTCCAAGAAGTATCTGCTCGGCCTCCTCAACGCTCGGCTCTCCGACATTTACAGGCTGGAATCGTCTTTCGAGCGCGGCGTCCTTTTCGATGTATTTTCTGTATTCCGAAACGGTCGTAGCGCCGATCACCTGAAAATCGCCCCTAGCGAGCGAAGGTTTGAGTATGTTGGCGGCGTCTGTCGAGCCTTCGGCTGAGCCCGCTCCGACAATAGTGTGGAGCTCGTCGATAAAGAGGATGATGTTTTTATCCTTTTTTACCTCATCAATCGCGTTTTTGATGCGCTCCTCAAAATCGCCGCGATATTTTGAGCCCGCGACCATTCCTGTGAGGTCAAGGCTGACCAGTCTCTTTCCTAAGAGAACCTCAGGAACCTGACCCTCAGTGATTTTTAGAGCGAGCCCCTCCGCTACGGCCGTCTTACCTACTCCGGGCTCGCCTATGAGCACGGGGTTATTCTTTGTACGTCTGGACAGGATCTGAATGACTCTGTTGATTTCCTTTTCCCGGCCGATAACGGGGTCGATTTCGCCGTTTTTGGCGGCGGCAGTTAGGTCGCGGCCGAATTTATCAAGATTTTTTGTAGTGCTGTTGGGATTTTGAGCTTCGCCGGAGCCATCGTTTACATAATCCTCTGCGGCGTTCATAACGTTGTTGGGATTTACGTTAAGCTCGCTTAGGAAGTTGTAGGCATAGCTGTCGGTTTCCTGCATAAGCGCTATGAGTATATGCTCTGTCCCTA
>CACYDK010000191.1 GCA_902773155.1 uncultured Ruminococcus sp. | reverse complement strand
TAACTACCGACCAGAAATTACTTTTGAAGCTTGATTCGTCGGTGGGAGTTTCAATATGCTTGGCGGCGTCAAAACGGAAGCCGTCGATTCCGCAGTCTACGAGCTCCTGAAGGTAATCGTAGATAGCAGTCTGAACTCTGGTATCCTCTGTTTTGAGGTCGGGCAGACGGGAAGTACAACCGCGGGTAAGGTCGTAAGTACTGTCATACTGACTGTATTTTGTGGCGTCCTCCTTATAGGTCATATTAAACCACGGATTGTGGAAGAGCTTATTATCCCAGATCTCCTTCTCGAATTCCTTGGCCTTGGGAGTTACGTGAGCCATAGGATCGGTCGAGGTGACCTTATCCTCTCCGGTACAGGTGCCCATATGGTTGATAACCGAGTCGGCGATTACGCGCACGCCATAGCTGTGAGCGGTTTTTACCATCTTTACAAGCTCGTCCTTAGTGCCGAGAGCGTTGTCTGTGCTCTGATTGATCTGGAAGCCAGCGGGCTGGTAGAACATCCACCATCCGTTAGTGTCGCCTTCATCGGCCTTATGCCCCTTTGTAGCCTCCTTGATCTCGTTAGGAGGAGAGATCTGTACAACAGAGAAGCCCTGCTGAGCAACCTTGGGGATCTCCTTTTCAAGGTTAGCGTAGCTCCAGTTCCACGCCTGAAGGATCGTGGGGTTGCTGTTGGAGCCGGTGATGCTATAGGGGTTAGCGCTTACTTCCGAATAAGTGTCGGGAACGTCGGCGCCGGTAGCGGTTTTATCCTTTGATACGGCGATAGCCGTTGAGCCTACGGCGAAGCACGACAGCACCAAACAGACCGAAAGCACGGCGGAGATAATCTTGCGTTTCATAAATAGCCTCCTGGATTTAGGTAAACTTACCTTTTTCATCACCTACTATAATATACGATTTCCTGAACGAAAACAATTAGTTTTTTGTACAAAATTTACGTATATAATCTGTGAATTATGCTATGAAAGGAGCCTGATGAGCTCAAGCGCTCCGATAATCACAGGCTGGTGTAAAAGGTAAATAATCAGGGTATGCCTTCCGATAAAGGCAAGCGCGGGGATATGGGGCTTTGCAAGGGACTCCGGCAGTTTTTCGGCATAGCGACCGAGAGCCGTTCCGATAACGAACAGGAAGATCCACGGCAAAAACGGGAAATAATCGGACGAGTGAAATCCCGGCGTATAGAAGCCGAAGGGCATCGTAAGGTCGGTAACATAAAACCATTTTGGAAGCGCGAACGACCACAAGCCCTTTATTCCGAGATATCCGCGCTGGACGTTATAGGTCAAAAGAAACAGCACTGATGAGACCGCCGTAAGCGGCGCGAAGGGAATTTTGTCGAGATATTTCTTCAAAAGTCCCAGAACGATATTCGAAACGGCGAGAAAGTGGATAATGCCAAACCAAATCATCTGCTCCGGAATAAATATCCAAACAACAACAGATATCAAAACCGCTACGGCAAAGAGCCTGAGACCTCTTTTGACGTTGTTACGGCTGAGCTGAAAGGATATTCCCGAAATCAGTATAAATGCTCCGGCAATGCACGGCTCCCACCAGGTAGCGACATAGAAAACGCCCTTAAGCGACTTATAACCGTAAATCATATACATAGAGTATATGAGATGATAGAGCGTCACAAAAATCAGCGAAAAGCCCCTGGCTTCATCTATGATACTTATTCTCTGCTTCACGCTGACCTCCCTTGAAAAAACCTGCGGATTATAGTATAGTTATCTTATGTTAGAGTAATAACGGAAAGGATTTGATAATATGACTGTCAATACCGGCGATTTCACCGAGGTAAAGGCCGTTGTAAGCGAGGACAGGCTCGCGGTGAATATGGGGAGCGGAGACCTCAGAGTACTTGCTACTCCGGCCGTAGTCGCGCTTATGGAGAACGCCGCCGCTAAGCTCGCCTCTCAGGCTCTTGAGGACGGGCTCACTACGGTCGGGTGCGAAATCTCCGTAAGTCACAGCTCGCCTACTCCGATAAACTCCGAAGTTACCGCCCGCGCGACTCTCACCGAGCTCGACGGAAGGCTCTTCCGGTTCAAGGTCGAGGCCTTCGACAAAGCCGGTCTTATCGCCGAGGGAGTTCACACGAGAGTCAGCGTTAAGGCCGATAAATTTCAGAGAAAGGCGGACGAAAAATTTGACCAGGTATAAATATGTTTTATTCGACCTTGACGGTACCATTGCCGCAAGCGCGGACGGGATCAGGCACAGTCTTGAGCGTATGCTCGAAACCTTAGGCCGCGAAAAGCCCGATCTCAGCGACTACACGGTTTACATCGGGCCGCCGCTTTACGACACGCTTAGGGGGCTGTGCGCGCTTCCGGAGGAGCTCGTAGAGGAAGGCTACAATCTTTACCGGCACTTCTACGAAAAAGAGGGCTCCTCTATGAACAAGCCTTACGAAGGGATCGAGGCTGTGCTTAAGGCTCTGAAGAACAATGGGCTGAAGCTTGCCGTGTGCTCCTCTAAGCTTGAACCGACTGCCGTAGAAGTAATCCGTTTTCTCGGACTGTCGGAATACTTTGACGCGGTTTGCGGCTCAAACCGCGACGGAAGCCGAAAGGACAAGCGCGATCTCATCCCCTACGCCATTGAAATGCTCGGCGGAAGCAAAGCAGAGAGCGTTATGCTCGGCGACACCTTCTACGACGCCAAGGGCGCTGAGGAAACCGGAGTGGATTTCATAGCGTGCTCTTACGGCTACGGCTCGGACGAGGCTATGAGGGAGTATCACCCGACTCTGTGGGCAAAGGCTCCCGGCGAGCTTATCGAGCTTATTCTCAATAAAAAACAATGATAATATACGAATCACCCGCATATGTTTTACGGGTGATTCGTATGCTTTTTTTCCAAAAAAATCTCATAAAGCCCGCGGTAATAATATTTGTCGCGATAGCGGCGCTGATCACGACAGTATCTATCCCGCATAAAAGCTTTATAAAAAATACCGCGACCTGCGACGAGCTCGGCGAGTACTCTCTTAAAGCCGAAACACAGGCGGAGCAGGCCGGGTTTCTGTTTAGATTCGGATTAAAGGCCGAAGGGAAACCGGTAAGAACCGACCGGGTAATGATCCCATCTGATTTCGGCGATATATATACGCGCTACAATAAGCTCCAGAAGCCCATCGGACTCGACCTTTCGCCGTATAAGGGCAAGGAGGCTGAGCGGGTCGTATACAAGCTGGAGAGCGGAAAGCTCGCTACTCTGCTGATTTACAGAGGGCGCGTGATCGGAGGCCATATAGCGAGCGGTATTTACGGCGAGCCCTACACGAGCGTCTCAGTGCTGTCCTCCTCAAGCGTGAAGTAGATAGTATAGCCGTTATACGGAGCCTCTATATGCTCAATGGTTTTGTTCTTATCGCGGACTATCTTGAAATCGGCCTTATCGCCGCTGTCAAAAACCGCGTTTACGATATCCTTATCGCGGTCATAGGTATAGGAGCCGCTGTGCGTTCCGTCCGTAGGATCGCCCACGCTCATCCAGAAACTGAAAGTTCCGTCGTCTTTAAGCTTTAGAGAGCCGCGATAGTTGCTGTAGTAGTTGTTGTATATCGTTTTGAGGTCAGCCTCATCGCCGCTTGAGTCGTAAGCGCTCGTGCTTCGCCACATCTTACCGGCGAAATCCGCATCGGAGAGCGAGGTGTTGAGATAGATAATATAAACAACCGCGCAGGCTACCGCCGCGGCCGCGATAACGCAGGCGGTTATAACGATATTCTTGACCTTGATTTTCTTTTTCTTCGGCCCTGCTGCCGGAGATTTTTTCTTTTTGGATCTTTTCTTACTCATTTTCCTGCTTGTCCCTCATTTTAATAAGCGTTCCGCGCTTCAACATTTTTCCGTTAAAGAATAAATATTCCTCCGGATCCTTGCGCTCGTCGAGGTCGAGTCCCGAGAAATCGAGCTTTTCGGGCTTGGCCTCGCCCTTGCTTCGCTTTAAGTTTTCGGCCTCGATCTTCTTTCGGATCTCCTCGCTTTTCTGAGAATTGTCCGAGATCACTGCGGCCATATCCTTATAAACATAGAAATTCATTATGTACGAGGCGGTCGCCGGAACAAGGAACGCTCCGAGAACGCCGGAGATTATCAGCAGCACGACGGCGTTTGGCGAAGCGAAAAAGGCCGTGGCGCAAAAAATAAATAGCAGGAACAGCCCCAGAGTCGCGAGCAGGTTGTTTTTGAGCTCGCCCAAAGCCATCAGCGCGCAGTTCTTGTACAAGGCCTTTACCCCCAGGTCGAAGGTGACGGTCATAACCGGAAGATTGTAGAAGATAAAAAGCGCGATCACGGCGATAATTATCGCAATAGCAAAGGCGAGATAAAAGATACCGTTTTCGTGAGCCATCCTCCAGTAGAGCGTGATAGAGCTGTAGCAGAAGAAAACCGCGAGATATAACACAATACCGTGAAAAATGAATACCGCGAGATTGTCCTTTACCGCCTTAAAAAATACCCCGGCAGCCGAAAAATTTGTTTCCTCACGGGCGATATTCCTTGTTACCGCGGTTACTCCCGCAAAAAACGGGAAGGAAAAAATAATCGGCAAAAGGTTTATAAAGATATTGTTCAGCCCCGTAAGCTTGTTCACAAAATACACCGCCGCAATAAAAACAGCGAGCGGAACGGCAAAAAGCAGATTTGCCGTTAAAAGCTTGGGAAAACACCTAAAAAAACCGCTGAAAAACCGGGTTATACCCAACTTTGCCTTTTCCAAATCCTGACCCCCATATTTTGTATTATTGATCTGATATTATTACTCCCGACAGCACGAGCCACAAAACGGTATCGAGTACCGCAGCAGCGACCGTGAGCAAAAGATATTTGAGCGATTTAAACAGATAGCTCCGGATCGCGCTCCGGTCAAGCCTGTTGTCTCTGAAAAGCGTCACAGCAAAAACTCTTGTAATATTATACGAGGAAGCTAGCTGGTTTACAAGCGTCAGAGAAAACAAAACGATCCCCGGAAGCAAAACCGCGACGTAAAACACCGCGCCCCTAAACCCGTAGGCAGAAATCACGTAGCCTGCCGTAACGCCCGTTCCGAAGCCCTTAAAGAACGCTATCAACGGCAGAGCCAAAACTCCCCACGCCGAAAAAGCGCACAAAAAAGCCGCGGCCGAAAAGATAAAATCCGAGCTCAGGCTCGCGGCGAAGGCTCCGATGAAGCCGCTGCCGAGTCTTTCGGGCATATTCGCCAGAAACAAAAAATCCAGCCGCCTTAAAGAATCTGAGCTCATCTCCCCTGAGGTGGAAGCCCCGGCGGCAATTCCGAAAAACAAAGCCGCCGAGAAAAACGCCGCCGCTCCGTATCGCTTAAAAAAAACGCGAACGTCCGAAAGCCTAAACCGCGGCGCAAAACGTCTGCGCGTATTGAGCGCGAAAACAAACCTTTTCATTCAAATCTCTCCCGATAAACTTGTCCTGAGAAAGATTATGCGGGAGGATTTGAATTTATACTACTAATGACCTATCGAAAATTCGGAATAACGCGGACAGCTGTAGCTGAAATTATAGGCGTTGCCGCGCCCGTTGATCTCGTATTCGTTGAAGAAGAACATCTCGGCCTCGTCGACGCGCCTGTAGAGAAGTCCCCAATAGCACTCTCCTCCGGCGTGGTGATAAGGCAAAAACGCCTTGATATAGTTTGAAAGCTTTACGTTTTTGAGGTTTCGAACCTTTGTGTTCGACGAACGCGACGCGAGATACTTGGCCTTTATGTAGCCGTCGAATTTCCCGTATTTGACCTTATAATAGCTTCCGCTCTTTTCCACTAGGGTAACTGTTGAGAACGGGTCGACATAGTACAGCGCTGTGCCGTTCGGATCGGGCTCCTCCATAAGGTATACTCCCATGGTGTTTACATAAGCCTTGTCCTTGTAGCTTGACTTTCCGTAGGAGTCCTTGAGAAATCCGATGAGCTCGGAGTTGTTCTCGATAGCGTAAGCGCCGAGATTATAAGAGAAGCACACCAGCGCGTCGAAATGGCTCTGGTTAAACTTGATTTTGTTTGTAGTCAGGATGTAGTTCGTGCGGCTTGTAAAGCCTGAATTATTCACCGTATCCACAAGATAGGCGTAGGCCTCTTCCTTTGTAAGTCCGTTATAGAAGGTCGAGCCCGCGTAAACAACTCGTCCGTAACCGAGCGTAGGAGCGTCCGAAACCAGAGGATCCATTGTTACCGTGGACAAAAATCCCTCGTAGCCCGCGATTATCTTAATGAGCTTGGTCGTTGCTCTTCTCTCATCATAAGAGACGTTTGTGTGGTTAGAGGTAGAGTTAACGAAGGTTTCGGCCTTTCCTCCGGAGCAGGTCTGCCATTTGTCGGAGCTCTTGGTGTGGGAGTAGGCTGTGATTTTATAT
>CACYDK010000190.1 GCA_902773155.1 uncultured Ruminococcus sp. | reverse complement strand
TCCAGAGAGAGCGAAATAATAACCAAGCTACCAGAGCTCGCAAGACCTCTTCCCTGCGCCAGTTTTATAAATATCTTGAACGCAATCATAAAATTGATGTCAATCCGATCAAAGAGCTAGAAACTCCTAAAACAAAAAAAGCTTTACCGAAGTATCTTACGCTAGAGCAATCTATTGATCTTTTAAATGCGGTTGAAGGTGACAATTATTACAGAGACTACTGCATATTGACCTTGTTTTTAAACTGCGGTCTGCGTCTTTCGGAGATGGTTGGACTGAATTATACCGATATTCGCACAGACAATACTATGAGAGTTCTCGGAAAAGGCAATAAAGAACGCATTATCTATCTTAATGACGCCTGTCTTAGGGCTATTAAAGCCTATATGGAGGTACGTCCTGTAGACGGTGTTAAGGATAAACACGCTCTTTTTATTAGCAGGAATCATCGCCGTATGTCTCCTAAAACCGTTCAGGCTATGGTATATAAATATCTTGAGAAAATTGGGCTCGACAGTCAGGGTTATTCTTGTCATAAACTCAGACATACCGCCGCTACGCTTATGTATCAGACCGGAAATGTCGATATAAGGGTTTTAAAAGACGTTCTAGGCCATGAAAATCTTGGCACCACAGAAATCTATACTCATCTTTCTAGCGAACAGTTAAAACAGGCTGCAAACAGTAATCCCCTAGGAAAAATCAAACCGAAAGAATAAAAGCCACGGCATAATACCGTGGCTTTTTTGCTTCTTGTTTTAAGTTAAATCAAATTCCGAGAAATCGAATGTCGAAAAATAGTCTTTGGGAGTCTCGGCTCTTCTTATAAGCTGATGTGTTCCGTCCTCTTTCAGCAGAACCTCGGCCGACCTGAGCTTTCCGTTATAGTTATATCCCATCGAAAAGCCATGTGCTCCAGCATCATGAATATAAACAATGTCACCCATATCAATCTTCGGTAGCATACGATCTATAGCAAATTTATCGTTGTTTTCACATAATCCGCCGGTTACATCGTACATATGATCACAAGGTTCGTTTTCTTTTCCGAGCACAGTAATATGATGATAGGAGCCGTACATAGCCGGTCTCATAAGATTAGCAGCGCAGGCGTCAAGTCCGATATACTCTTTATAAATATGCTTTTCATGGATAGCTGTTGCCACAAGAGCTCCGAACGGAGCAAGCATGTATCTTCCAAGCTCAGTGTAGATTTCCACATCGCCCATTCCCTCGGGTACAAGTATCTCCTCAAACTTTTTGCGGACTCCCTCGCCGATTATGGCTATGTCATTCTTGGGCTCCTCCGGCTTATAATCGACTCCGACTCCGCCCGAAAGATTTACGAACTTGATGTGTACGCCGGTCTTTTTATGAAGTCTGACGGCGAGTTTAAAGAGAATCCCGGCAAGCTCCGGATAGTATTCGTTTGAAACAGTGTTCGAAGCGAGAAAAGCGTGAATTCCGAATTCTTCAGCACCGGCTTCTCTGAGCTCAACAAACGCTTTTTCCATTTGCTCCTCTGTCATTCCGTATTTGGAATCGCCCGGGGTATCCATTACCTGGATCTTGTCTTCGCGTTTTCCGAGCTGGAATACTCCGCCGGGATTATAGCGGCAGCAGATCGTCTTTGGAACAGAGCACACTTTTTTGATAAACTCAACGTGTGTGTAATCGTCGAGGTTGATATTCGCGCCCAAGTCGTAGGCTTTCTTCATATCCTCCTCCGGCGTTACGTTGGAGCTGAACATAATGTCGTCTCCGGTAATACCGCAGGACTCGCAGAGCATAAGCTCTGTATATGAGGAACAGTCCATTCCGCATCCTTCCTCGTGAAGAATCTTCATAAGATAAGGATTCGGGGTAGCCTTTACGGCGAAATATTCCTTGTAGCCTTTGTTCCAACTAAAGGCCTTGTTCAGAGCTCTGGCGTTTTCTCTTATCCCCTTTTCATCATAAATATGAAAAGGAGTAGGAACATCCTTTATGATATCCTTTGCCTGCTCCAGTGTTATAAAAGGTTTCTTTTTCATTTTATTACTCCTTAATTACCCTCAAAATCGCTGACGTAGTCCTCGATTATTTTCTTTAAGTCCTCAAGCCCGGTTCCGTCAACCGCGGAAAAGGGGATCAGCTCTGTTCCCTCAAAATCCTGAAGCTCAGTCATTACTTCCTCTATGCGCTTTTCATACGCTGTTTTTTTCAACTTGTCCTTTTTTGTAAGAACGATAACAAAGGGCGCGTTGCTCTCATAAAGGAAATGAAGCATATCGTAATCGTCCTTAGTCGGTTTATGTCTTATATCGATGATTTGAATAATAAGCGCGATATTCCTCTTTGCCGACAGATACCCCTCAACAAGCTCAGCCCAGCGAATCTTCTCCGCTTTTGAGACCTTTGCGTAACCGTAACCCG
>CACYDK010000189.1 GCA_902773155.1 uncultured Ruminococcus sp. | reverse complement strand
TCTCCGCACGAGATGGAAGGTGCTGTCATTAAGTCATACTATGCTCAGAAGAACAACATCGATCCTAAGGATATCGTAGTTGTTTCTGTAATGCCCTGTATCGCCAAGAAGTTTGAGATTCAGCGCGACGATCAGGGAAGAGACGGTATGCAGGATAACGATATTTCCATTTCGACCCGTGAGCTTGCAAGAATGATCAAGAGAGCCGGTATTCAGTTTACCGAGCTTCCCGACGATGAGTTCGACCCGATCATGGGTATCGGAACAGGCGCCGGCACGATCTTCGGAGCTTCCGGCGGTGTTATGGAAGCCGCTCTCCGTACAGTAGCCGACGTCCTCACAGGCGAGGATCTCGAGGCCTTCGAGTACAAAGAGGTTCGCGGTATGGACGACGTTAAGGAAGCTACTTATAACGTAGCCGGCGTTGAGGTCAACGTTGCTGTTACTTCCGGCCTTAAGAATGCTGCTAAGCTGCTCGACGATATTCGCGCTGGCAAGTCCAAGTACCACTTTATCGAGGTTATGTGCTGTCCCGGCGGTTGTATCAACGGCGGCGGTCAGCCCATCCAGCCGGGTCATGTAAGGAACTTTACAGATATCAAGGCTCTCAGAGCAGAGGCTCTTTATGACGACGACCGCAATCTCCCGTTCAGAAAGTCTCACGACAATCCGGAGATCAAGGCGATCTATGACGAGTATCTTGAGGAACCCGGTTCCCACAGAGCTCACGAGCTTCTCCATACCTCTTACGTTGAGAGAACAAAGTATTAATAATGAGATAATGGGGCTGATGCTATAGTCCCGTAAAACAGAAAGGCACATAACCGAAAGAGATGACGGTTGTGTGCCTTTTATGTTTGACATAAAGTTGAGGCAGGGCACGCGATATTCGCGCCCTGCCTGTTTTAAAGCTTGTTATTCGCTGAAACTGAAACTATTGACCTTGTATTTGCCTTCGGAATCCTTGTCAGAGATGTAGAAAGCGTTCTTACTGTATTCGCCGAGATTTATGTTTACAGTTTGATGAGTGTTATCTCCGCCGTTAAAGATAACGGATTTATACTGGCCTGCGCTGCTGAAGCTCAGCTTATATACGTCGTGGCCTTTGTTTGTTCCGGCCTTGCTCAGCTTAACTCCGGGCCAGGCTTCGTTCTTGGAGGAGCCGGTCCAGGCATATCCGTAAACCTTTGACCAATCCTTTGTATTCTCAAAGTAAACCTCTGTGAAGCTGTTAGAGGGAATGTTTGATGGACCCGATTCGTTTATGTGGTCGACAATTGTCTTAAGCTCTGTGTAAGCGGCTTCAATCTCGGTCTCCGAGCCATTGTTCTTATACAGCTTTTTGAGCGCTTGATATTGGTCGTATGAAGCGAATGAGTAGTTTGTTTCAAGATACTGCTTGTAATCAGTTGTTCCCGAGGACGCTTTTGTTTTACTATTCGATGGCTCTGTAGGGAACTCATTGTATACACCGTTGATGTATTTCTGAATATAAGTAGCGTCCTTAATATTCACTGTCTTGCTTAAGTCGACGTCGGCAAGCTTGAGCGCTTCGTCGCTAAGCTTAATTAAATAAGCTATGTGCTTTTGAATAGCGGTAACGTCTCTTATATCTACATTACCGTCTGTGTTAACGTCGCCTTTTTTGAATTCCGTGATCGTTGCTTCTTCGGTCGATTTTTCGATATTGCCGCCGTTCGGTTTTGAGGTCGCTTCTGCGCTCGGCTTTGAAGCGGTTGTTTCATTATCCTTATCAGGATCCGTAGCCGTTGTTTCCTTTTCAGAGCTTGTCGGGTCAGCTTCCGTATTAGGTTTAGTGGCTGTGGCCTCTTTGTCTGTTGTCGCTGTCGTGCCTGACTCGGAAGAATTCGTTTTATCCTCTGTAGCGTCAGTGCCGGTGCTGTTTGCGGTAGTGGGAGAGGAGGCATCCGAGGTTGTTGCTTCTGTGGAAGTTGTAGGATCAGTATCGGTTTCAACAGGATCTGTCGGAGGCTCTGTTACGGGAGCATATGACCAAACCTCTGAGGTGACTTCGATCTTTTTACCGCTTTGGCCATCCTTCGGAGTAAAGAAGTTGTTCGTTTCGTCGAGGGTGATATCCTTTGTTTGCTCGTCCTCGTCGCCGTTATTCCATACGATTCCAGTATGTTCCTTGGGAATATCAGCATAGTAAAGGTCGATACCTTCTTCTGTGGTGCCGTAAAAATTTGCGGCATATCCCGGCCAAACGCTCTTAACCGTGCTCCCTGACATCCAGCTGTGGCAGTATACATTTCTCCACTGCAATGAATCTGCAAAATATACTCGCCTTGTTTCTGTTCCTTCGGGGATGGTACAGCCGATTGGGGTATCTGTTTCGGTTTCAACTGTATGATCCGAGGTTGGATTGGTTTCAATGCTTGTGTTTTTGCTGGAATAGCCTTCCATTATATAAGAGTAAGCGGGATAAATGAGTTTATCAGTTATATTCGCTCCGTAGAAAACAATCTCGTTGTCATAGGCTTCAACAAGATATCCCTGTGAATTATAGCCGTTTCCTTTATTATAATCGAGAGCCGAGTCACTGCTGTTGGGCATTGTGGAGCCGGCAAGAGAGGGGATATGAAGCATAGAACACGCAGTTCCTTTTTCGTCGGAGAAGTTATAATCCATCGAAAAATCCTCGTGTGTATGACCCGATACGAATATTAATCCCGGGTATTTTTTCAGCAGAGCCTGGAATTTAACGGTGGAGGCATAAGACTTGCTCAAAAGAGCCTTGTAGTATTGCTTTCCCATTCTGTCGCCTGCGCCGAAACCGGCAATCGGAGCGTGTTCTACTATATAAATATTGACTCCCTTTTTGTAGTTTTTATCGATGGTATTGGTAACCCAGTTTATCTGAGCGTCTGAGAATTCATCACATTTTGACGGATTGGATTCCTTTTCTAGCGCCATAAAAATAAAAATGTCGCCGGTCTTTTTCTCTGTCATACAGTAATATGGCTTGTATGCGTCGTAGTTTGCAATAGTACTGTCTGTACCGGAAGCGCGGATATAAGCCATTTTACCCTTTTCGGAACCATTTCTGAGGTCGTGATTTCCGTTAGATTCCCAGATGGGATTAACATAATTAGACTCGCTGAGTATTTGTTCATATTTTTTCCAGTCGCCCGAGGCTTCGGACGTGTTTGAAATACTGTCTCCGGATGTGATTATGAAGTCTGTGCCGGTGTCAACTCCGTATTGAAGTCCCTTGGCGAAACGGTCAGCGGATTTTTTGTAATAACCGTCGCAGTCGATATGTATATCGGAGTAGGCGTTGAATTTGTAGCGAAGGCTTCCGGAGGCGTAGCTTAAACGCTTGTTCTCCGGAATCGTGAACTCGGCGGTTGTTTTTCCGTTGCTGTCTGTAGCGATTATGCGCGTTGCGGAATAGGGGATAGCGGTGTGATATCCAAAGCTAAAGCTATTCGAGCCTTTATCTGAGAACGAAAGCTCAGTTATGGGGTAATAACCGCTTAGTTTACTGTTGTCGTTAGCCCAATACAATTTGTATTTGCCTGAAGCTTCAACCGTCAAGGTCAGTTTTCCTTCGGCGTATCCGGCCTTGCTGTTTGAAAAGCTGTAGCTCAGTCCGGGTTCTGCGCCTTTAGCGGGAACTCGTGAAACAGTAACCAAGGATGAAAAAGCTATCAGGAATGCCAGAATCAAAGATAATTGAAACCTGTATTTTTTCATATTTTTTCAACTCTCTTATAATTGCGCATATAATAACATTATTATATGCGCAAGTCAAATCACTTTTTGGAT
>CACYDK010000188.1 GCA_902773155.1 uncultured Ruminococcus sp. | reverse complement strand
GCTCGCCACAACAAGACCCGAGACAATGCTCGGCGATACCGCCGTAGCGATAAACCCCGAGGATGAGCGCTACAAGCACCTGCACGGCTGTCACGTTATCCTGCCGCTCCTGGATAAGGAGATCCCGATCGTCTGCGACGAGCACGCGGATATGGAGAAGGGCACCGGAGTTGTTAAGATCACTCCCGCTCACGATCCTAACGACTTCGAGGTAGGACTCCGTCACAGCCTACCCATCGTCCGCTGCTTTACCTACGACGGCCATATGACCGGCGCGGACGACGTAAAGGCCTATGAGGAGCAGAAAAAGAAGGGACAGCTCACCGAAAACGAGCCCGAGGTTCTCGATTGCGGAAAATACGCAGGTCTCACCACCGACGAAGCCAGAAAGGTTATCCTCGAGGATCTGAAGGCACGCGGCGCGCTTAAAGAGGTCGAGGACTTGACCCACGACGTAGGAACCTGTTACCGCTGCCATACTACGATCGAGCCTATGGTAAGCAAGCAGTGGTTCGTAAAGATGGCTCCCTTAGCCGGCCCCGCGATAGAGTGCGTCCGCTCCGGCAAAACCAAAATCATCCCCGACCGCTTTGAGAAGGTTTACTTCCACTGGATGGAGAACATAAAGGATTGGTGTATAAGCCGTCAGCTCTGGTGGGGTCACAGGATCCCCGCGTGGTACTGCGACGACTGCGGCGAGGTAATCGTCGCCAAGGAAGCCCCTGAATGCTGCCCCAAGTGCCGCTCAAAGTCGCTCAGGCAGGATGAGGACACCCTCGACACATGGTTCAGCTCCGCGCTCTGGCCGTTCTCTACCCTCGGCTGGCCTGACAAGACCCCTGAGCTCGACTATTTCTTCCCGACAAATACCCTCGTTACAGGCTACGACATCATCTTCTTCTGGGTCGCCAGAATGATTTTCTCATCCTGCGAGCAGATGAAGGCTCAGCCATTCGACACGGTGTTCATGCACGGAATCGTCCGCGACGAAAACGGACTTAAAATGAGTAAATCTCTCGGCAACGGTATCGATCCGCTGGAGATAATAGATAAATACGGCGCGGACGCGCTCCGCTTCTTCCTTGCTACCGGAAACTCGCCCGGAAACGATATGCGTTTCTCCGAGAAGAGGGTAGAGGCCTGCGCTAACTTTGCCAACAAGCTCTGGAACGCCAGCCGTTTCGTCCATATGAATATCGACGACCACGAGGTCAAAAACGAGCTTCCGGCTGAGCTTACGATCGAGGATAAATGGATCGTTTCCACTCTCAACAGCGTATCAAGAGAGATCAACGAGAACCTTGAGAAATTTGAGCTCGGCGTTGCCGTTCAGAAGCTTTACGACTTTATCTGGGACTGCTTCTGCGACTGGTACATTGAGCTTTCAAAATCCAGACTCCAGAGCGAGGGCGAGACTGCGTCCAACGCCCGTCAGGTTCTGCTTTACACTCTCGACAAGATACTAAAGCTTCTCCATCCCTTTATGCCTTACATTACCGAGGAGATCTGGCAGACTCTCCCTGTTTATGGCGAGACGATCATGCTCAGCGACTATCCGTCCTATGACAGCGCTCTCGACTTCCCCGAGGCTGTTTCCGATATGGAAAAGATCATGGAGGCCATAAGAGCCATCCGTAACCGCCGCAGCGAGATGAACGTGCCTCCCTCAAAAAAGGCCAAGGTTTATATAGCCACAAAGCTTCCCAAGGTATTCGAGAACGGCGCAGTATTTATCTGCCGTCTCGCTTCTGCCAGCGAGGTCGAGGTGGGCGACAGCTTTGATATCGAAGGAGCGGTTACAGTAGTAACTCCCGACGCCAAGCTCTATATCCCGCTCGACGAGCTTGTGGATAAAAAGGCCGAGCTTGAGCGCCTGAACAAGGAGCTCAAGGCCGTTGAAAAACGCCTTGCGCAGAGCGAGGGCAAGCTGAACAATCAGGGCTTTGTCTCTAAGGCTCCCGCCGCCGTAATCGAAAAGGTTAAGGGACAGGCTGAGAAGGAGCGCGAGCAGATCGCGATGATAAAGGCCGCGATAGAGGCTCTCAACTAAATAACTAAAGAAAAATCCGCCGGTTCAGGAGCTTATGCCAATTCCTGAACCGGCGGCGTTCGTTACAGAACCCATTCCGTTATTTTATTACCCTTTACCATAAACGCCTTCCGGCTGATTTCTGCCAAGGGGCGGTCGCTTTCGCTGTCGGAGTAAAAACGGTCGATTTCGCCGCCGATAAGCTCGTTAAAAAGTCTGACCTTTTCCGCGCCGTGTACGTTTTCGCCGTCGTAGACTCCGGTTTTCGGATCGACCTTGGAGGCGATGAGAGTCTTTATCCCGAGGCTTTTGCAAATCGGCCTAAGCAGAAACTCGGGCGAAGCCGAGATAACGACGTCCGACGATTTCTGGTTGATCAGGTACCACGGCTTAATGTTTTTGCGGTGAGTCCGCCAGAAATCCGCCAAGTCCCTTTCAAGCTCAATCTTTGTCAGGAACCTGTACATATTTTCCTTCATCCGTGTTTTGCTAATGCTGCCGAAGGCGTAGTGCTTCAAGGTTCCGTTTAACAGCGACGGAGTGAGAAGAAGCATTTTTTTGTGCCTTTTAAGGCAAAAAAGGTAGAAATCCGCGGTGGAATCGCCTTTATAGATGGTGTTGTCGAAGTCGTAAACATTCATATTTCATCAACCAGTTTTCACATTTATGTAGTATAGTCTACATATTATAATGGATATATTTGTTTTTTTCAACTCCCAAATGTACATTTTTCGCGCGAAGTCCCTTGTGCAAAAGCCGATTTTGTAGTATATTATACAATAGGTATTTTTATGAATTTATAGGGTGACTCCGGTGTTCGGCTATATTAGGGTAAAGAAAAGTGAATTACTGGTGCGCGAGTACGAGGCGTACAAGTCCGTTTACTGCGGACTTTGCCGTGCTTTAGGACGAGAATACTCGGTATTATCGCGGTTTATTCTCAGCTACGACTGCGCCTTTTACGCAATGTTTTTGATGTCGCTACGCTCTTCCTGCGAGGGCTTTGAGCGAAAGGCCTGCCGGTTTAATCCGCTTAAAAAATGCTCCTACTGTAAATGCTCCGATTCCGCTGTGAACGAGGCCGCCGCGCTCAGCGTTATACTCGCCTACTATAAGCTTGAGGACGATATAGATGACAGCGGATTTTTTAAGAGAATTACGTTCCGCCTGGTTAAGCCGTTTTTCTCGCGTTGGAGGAAGAAAGCTGCCGCGCGTTATCCCGAGCTTGACAAAATCGCCGCCGAGATGATGGAAGGCCAGAAAAAGGCCGAGAATTCCCCGGACTGCACTCTCGATATGGCCGCCCATCCAAGTGCCGATATGCTCTCGAAGCTTATTGCGAGGGAGGCCTCAAGCGAGACCGAGGGACGGATATATTCGCGTTTCGGTTACGGTATAGGAAGGTTTATCTATCTTATCGACGCGGCCGACGACTATGAAAAGGACATAAAAAACGACAGCTTCAACCCGTTTAAGCCCTACGCCGACAGCTTTGAGGAAACGGTCGGGGCGAATCTCTCGCAGGCTCTGGCTATGGCTTACGAGGCGTATAACCTCATAGAGCTCGTGGATTTTAAGGGAATTATCGACAATATTATTCTTATGGGTCTGCCGACCGTCCAAAAGGATGTCCTCGACAGGCAAGGGAAGGTGAAAAAATGAAGGATCCGTATCAGGTGTTGGGCGTCTCTCCAAACGCCACAGACAGCGAGATCAAGGCGGCTTACCGCAACCTCGCAAAGAAGTATCATCCCGATAACTATGCCGGAAGTCCTCTTGCGGATGTAGCAGAGGAAAAGATGAAGGAGATAAACGAGGCCTACGACGCCATTACCGAAATGCGCAAGCATGGCGGCTCCGGCTCCTACGGAAGCTCAGGCTCGTATTCCGGCTCTTACTCAGGCTCATACAACGGCTCCGGGCGTTACTCGAACGTCCGCGTGATGATCCAGCAGAACCGCCTTGACGAGGCCGAGACGATACTCGACTCTGAAACCGGCGACCACACGGCGGAATGGTATTTCCTCAGAGGAATGTGTTACTACCGCAGAGGCTGGACTCAGCAGGCGTTTCAGCATTTTCAGCGTGCTAACCAGATGGAGCCGAACAATATGGAATACCGCCAGGCTCTCGAGAATATGACGCGTCAGCAGGGCTTCGGCTTCGGCGGTTACTCAGCTCCGTCGGGCTCGGGCTCGGAATGCAGTACCTGCGATATCTGCACCGGAATAATGTGCGCCGACTGCCTGTGCAGCTGCTGCAGAGGTTGCTGATATGAAGAGCTTTCGTATTGCTTTCTGCGGGCTCGTTTCGGCGCTCGCGCTTGTGATGATGCTTATTACCGGACTCGTTCCGGTCGGAACCTACGCTCTTCCGCTCTTCGCGGGAGCGTTGCTAATCGCGGTAGTGATCGAATTCGGAGTAGGTTACGCTCTCGCGGCATATGCCGCGGTGTCGATATTGTCGCTGTTTTTATCGGGCGACAAGGAGGCCGTAGTATATTTTATCGCCTTTTTCGGCTACTACCCGATAATAAAAAGCCTCATCGAGCGGCTTCGCTCAAAGGCCGCCGCGTGGGTAATAAAATTCGCGGTTTTTACCGCGGCGATAGTTGCGGCGTTTTTCGTCTGCAAGTTTGTACTCGCGATCCCCGACGAGGAATTCACCGTCTTCGGCTTCTACCTTCCTTGGGCGTTCCTTATTGTCGGCGAGATTTTCTTTCCCATATACGACAGATGTATTTCGGTACTTGTCGCGGCCTACGTTATGAAAATTCGCGGACGACTTTTCAAGTCTGCTCCGCGCGGCTAAAAGAATTCAGGTGAAAATATGAAAAAATTACGGTTTGCCGTATTGCTTTCCGCTTTAACTTTGCTTTTGTGCGCAGCGGCTGTTTTTCCTGCCGACGCGGCTAATGCTAAGCCCGCAGGACATATCAGCGTTTCCGAAACAAAACTGCGCTCCGGAGCCGGAACCGAATACCATGTTGTCTGCACGGCCAAGAAAAAGGCTAAGCTGACGCTTTTGAGCGGAAAGGTTTACAACGACGGATGGTATAAAATCAAGCTCGACACCGGCGAGAAGGGCTATGTATACAAAGAGGATGTCGCAATAAAGAAGAATCAGTTCTACATCCCTGACAAGCTCAGCGGCTACGCCGGCTACAGCGCGACTATCAAGGATATTGTAAACACCACTGAGGAAACTCCAATTTGGTCGAGCTCCGACCATAAGGTCGCAACGGTCAATAAAAACGGAAAGCTAACCTTTGTCAGCGCGGGAGAGGCCATAATCACCGCCAAAGTCGGTGATACAAGCTATCACAGCGCTCTCACGGTAATAAACGCCGACGTTACCCTCTCGGAAACCTCGTATACCTTGATGAACGACGAGAGCTTTAAGCTCGGCTTCGAGTGTAAAAAGCCCGTTACCTTCAGCAGTTCAGACGAAACTATAGCTAAAGTCGATTCGGACGGCGAGGTCGTTCCCGTGGCCGATTCCGGCAAGGTGAAAATCATCGCCTCGAGTAACTCGGGCAGTGCGGAGTGCGCGGTCACGATAAAGAAGAGGGTTATCACTCTCAAATCCTCCGGAACCACTCTTTACACCGACTGCCACGCTATTCTTACTCCCTCGGGAGGCAAGGACAATACATACACATACAAGAGCGGCAACACCTCCGTAGTCTCGGTAGACGGCAACGGCCTTGTTACTGCTGTGGGAAGCGGAACCGCTAACATAAAATGCTCAAGCGGTAGCGCGTATAAAAAGATAAAATTCAAGGTCAAAAAAAACAACTATCCCGTTGACATCTCGAGCGGGACCGCTTCGGTGAAGAGGGGGATGACCTATTACTTAAAGAGCTACAACTCCGGCGTAAGCTGGAGCTCGAGCGACAGCAGTATCGCCGAGGTTTCGGACGGCTACATAAAGGGCGTAAAGCAGGGGATCGCGATCATATCCGCGAAAACCTCCTCCGGCGAGAGCGACTGCGTTGTTAAGGTCAAGGCTGCCGAGCCGGTGCGCTTTGTTTACACATCCGAG
>CACYDK010000187.1 GCA_902773155.1 uncultured Ruminococcus sp. | reverse complement strand
GCGCTTCATTTCCTTGCCGCAGTCGGGGCATTTTATTGTAACGGCGTCGATATAAGGACGATGGAGCTCGATATCGTCGGGACAGTTCTGGGACATCGACTTTAGCTCCTCAATAGAACCGACGCTGTGGCGGCAACCGCATTCGCATTCCCAGATGTTGAGCGGAGTTCCCCAGTAACGGTTACGCGAGATGCCCCAGTCCTGAACATTCTTGAGCCAGTCGCCGAAACGTCCCTTTCCTATGCTCTCGGGGATCCAGTTGACGGTATCGTTATTCTTGATGAGGTCGTCCTTAACGGCGGTCATCTTGATGAACCATGTATCTCTCGCGTAATAGATCAGCGGAGAGTTGCAACGCCAGCAATGCGGATAGTCGTGCTCGAATTTGGGAGCGTCAAAGAGCTTGCCCTCCTTGTCGAGATCGACGAGCACCTTAGGGTCGGCGTCCTTTACGAAGAGCCCGGCGTAGGGAGTCTCCCCGGTCATATTGCCCTTTCCGTCAACGAACTGTACAAAGGGCAGATCATAGTTGCGGCCGATTCTCGAGTCGTCCTCACCGAAGGCCGGCGCGATGTGTACGATACCGGTACCGTCGGACATTGTTACATAATTATCGCAGGTCACGAAATGAGCCTTTTTGCCCTGCTTCTCGGCGGCTTCGCCGGTGCATTTGAACAGGGGCTCATACTCCATACCCTCGAGGTCTGTGCCTACATAGGTCTCGAGTATCTCGTAGGCCGTCTTTGCCTCGGTTTCGAGCTTTCCGAGAACTGTGTCGAGCAGAGCCTTAGCCATAATATAGGTGTAACCGTCCGCGGCCTTTACCTTGCAGTAGGGCTCGTCCGGGTTTACGCAGAGAGCGGTGTTGGAGGGCAGGGTCCACGGCGTGGTCGTCCAAGCGAGGAAGTACTCCTCGTTTTCGGTGTTTTTGATCCTAAATCTTACGATAGCGGAACGCTCTTTTACGGTCTTGTAGCCCTGAGCGACCTCGTGAGAGGAAAGCGGTGTTCCGCAGCGGGGGCAGTAAGGAACAATCTTGAAGCCCTTATAGAGCAGTCCCTTGTCGTAAATCTGCTTAAGAGCCCACCACTCGGACTCGATAAAGCTGTTGTGATATGTAACGTAGGGGTTCTCCATATCAGCCCAGAAGCCGACGCTCTCGGAGAAATCCTCCCACATTCCCTTATATTTCCATACGCTTTCCTTGCACTTGTCGATAAAGGGCTCAAGTCCGTATTCCTCGATCTGCTCCTTACCGTCAAGGCCGAGAAGCTTCTCGACCTCGAGCTCAACGGGAAGTCCGTGGGTATCCCAACCGGCCTTTCTCGGAACCATACAGCCCTTCATGGTGCGATAGCGCGGGATCATATCCTTTATCGCGCGGGTGAGCACGTGGCCGATATGAGGCTTGCCGTTAGCCGTAGGAGGGCCGTCATAGAACACATAGGACTCTCCCTCGGCCTTGCTGTCAATGCTTTTACCGAAGATGTCGTTTTCGCGCCAGAATTCCTCGATCTTTTTTTCGCGCTGAACGAAGTTGAGCTTGGTATCAACTCTTTTGTACATAAAATTACCGCCTTTTCCTGATAAGTGAAGAGTGATGAGCTAAAAGCAAGCGCTTTAAAGGCCATCATTCTCGGTTTACAAATGTTAATAAGTGTCAATAATCAAAAAACCCCGCCCGTGTTCGGACGAGGTTAATCGTTATACCACCGATACAGCATACTTACATATGTGCTCCTGGTAACGCGGGAGTCGCGTCAGCGCATACTTGACCGGAATCGTTCCGCGCCGCGGCTCGGGAGTGATATTCGCTCTGCCTCTGATAGTACCGCGCTCACACCCTCCGCGGCTCGCTGTGACGTTTAAAGCCGAGTTACTCTCTCCGTCAATGCCTTTCAAAATATTGCTAGATTGTATTTTACAATACGAAACCGCGTTTGTCAAGCGTTTTTACACCATTTGCCGTCCTGTTTTAGGGACTTTGATTCGTTGACATACCGTAAGGAAAATGTTATCATAAACGCGAGCGGTTTTCCCGCTTGAAACCTGAAAGGACGATGAAGATGAATAACGCGCTTCTAATAGCTTCTGTGATAATATCGGGGATAAGCCTTGTGCTTTGCCTGATAATAATATTTCTTACAAAGAATAAAAATAACTCGGAAAGCGACGCCCTGCTGAGGCAGGAGATAAACGCGTCGGTAAAAAACCTCGGAGAGATGATGTCGGAAACTCAGAGGGAAAACTCGAAGCTGCAGGCTGAAAGGCTCCTGAACGTAGAAAGACGGATGAACAGCTTCGCTATTGAAAACGAGCAAAAGCTTGATTTGATCAGACAGTCGGTCGAGAAAAAGCTCTCCTATATCCAGGAGGACAACAACCGTCAGCTCGAAAATATGAGAAAGACCGTCGACGAAAAGCTCCAAACCACGCTTGAGGATAAGATGAACAAGAGCTTCGCACTGGTTAACGAAAGGCTCGAGCAGGTTTATAAGGGGCTGGGCGAGATGCAGACCCTCGCCGTTGGCGTGGGCGACCTTAAGAAGGTGCTGACGAACGTAAAAACACGCGGTATTCTCGGCGAGATACAGCTCAAGGCGATACTCTCCGAGATAATGTCGCCGGAGCAGTACGAGGAAAACGTCGCCGTAAAGCCCGGCTCGAGGAACGTGGTCGAATTTGCGGTAAAGCTGCCGGCCGACGACGGCTTCGTATACCTTCCTATCGACTCAAAATTCCCGGGAGACACCTACGCGGCGCTTAGAGACGCAATTGAAGAAGGCGACAGGGATAAAATCGCGGCCGCCTCAAAAACGCTCACAACCACGATCAAAAACGAAGCCAAGGATATACGCGACAAATACATAGCTCCCCCCTATACCACCGAATTCGCGATAATGTTCCTGCCTTTTGAGGGGCTTTACAGCGAGGTAGTGAACACCGGTCTTGTGGAGACTCTGCAAAGGGATTACAAGGTGAATATAGCGGGTCCGAGCACTATGGCGGCTCTGCTTAATTCGTTGCAGATGGGCTTTAAGACCCTTGCCGTTCAAAAGAGGAGCGCCGAGGTCTGGAAGATACTCAGTCAGGTCAAAACAGAATTCGACAAGTTCAACGACGTTCTGGAGCTTACTCAGCAGAGGATCAACCAGGCTAATCAGGAGCTCGACAAGCTCGTAGGAGTCAGAACGCGCCAGATACAGCGCAGACTGTCAAACGTTCAGACGCTCACCGGTATAGAGGACAAAATCGAGGACAAATAACAAAAAAACGCTCCGATTTCGGGGCGTTTTTTCATTTGTATGTCGTTGAATTATTAAATCACTCGTTGCTGTTTATGAGCGTCATCGGGTCGGTATACTGGCCGTCGACCTTTACGGCGATGTGGATATGGGTCGGCGACATCGACTCCGAGGGAACCTCCCCTGCGGTACCGATAATATCTCCGGTTCTCACCTCGTCGCCCTTTTGAACCTTTGTCTGCTTTTCAAGGCCGCTGTAGAAGGCGGTATAGGTCGCGGATTTTATCACCACAGTGCGTCCCAGAAGGTCGTCGTTATACACTCTTACCACGGTTCCCTCCCCCATTGAGTAGACGTTGTCTCCCTTTTCACAGGCGAAGTCAACGCCGGTATGGGCGTTCCACTGGTTGAGGGTCTTGTTATAAACCGACTCCTCCGAATACTGCGATATCACCTTTGCGCTGTCCAAGGGATAGGAAAGGCTTGTGTTGACCGTGAGCATAGTCCTAAGCGGAGTTTTGGTCTCGGCGGGAGCGGTCTCCTCTACGTAGGTCTCTTCCTCTTCGGTGGGCGGCTCGGTTTCGGTCGGCTTTTCGGTCGCGGGCTCGGTGGGCTCCGCGGTTACTCCCTCAACAACGCGGTTTACGGCCTCTGTGGCAGCGGTCTTGGTTTTGGCGGAGTTTCGGCTAAGGCTTGTATAGGTAGAATAAGCGGCCATTCCCACGGCGATCATACATATCGAAAGCGCGGTGTAAAAGCCGACGGTCTCCTTCCTGCTTCTTTTTCTTTTATAATTGAATTCGCTCAAAATAATCACCTCTGCCGTTATTATTGGCAGAGGTGAAATAAATATACAATAT
>CACYDK010000186.1 GCA_902773155.1 uncultured Ruminococcus sp. | reverse complement strand
GCTTATTGTCGCCAAGGGCTTGACCAAGGGCAAGACAATCAAGGTCAAGATCACAGTCACCGCTAAGGGCGACCAAAACTACGAATCCGAATCGATTACAAAAACAATAAAACTAAAGGTTAAGTAAAGTATCAGGAGCCGCCCTTTTGGACGGCTCCGATGTGTTTAGTGAATAATAAGTTTATTTCGACAGTGACTTGGTTGCAGCCATTAATAACCGAAATCAACGATATCCCAGCCGCCTTCGTCATTTACAGCCAGATACCACTGGTAATCCTTGTACTCATGATTTGTCTCAAAGGTAGTCTCGCCTTTATTTTCGCCTGTGTGGAAGTCCATCAGGAATTTAGCAGCACGGGAGTAATTGGTTTTAGGATCCTTTTTGTTAAGCTCAGCGAGCTTCTTTTCGGAAACAGCGTCGTCTCCTGCATACCGAATGCTATTCAGCTCGCAACCGTCCCAGAAAGCGAATTTGCACTTAATCTGGATCACGGCCGCTTCGAGCTCTTCTTTTGTGTAAAGCTCGGACGTGCCGTAGTCGACAGTCACCTGCGGACCGCTGTATGTACCGAGATATTCTTCGAATGTAATATCCTTAGACATGATCTCCTTGGCAACGTCGATGTTGTCGATGTATCGGATATGCCAAGGCTCGTAGCCGTAACCGGTGATATGCTCTCTGCCCTCGAGATAGCGAAGTATAAAGCCGTAATCAGCGAGCTTTGCGTGAATTTTCTCCCAAATCTCCGGATACTGTTCCATATCCTCGTTTTCGGTGATATCCTTTCCGTCGACAATCAAATATAGATCAAGCGCGAGACCGGTATGGTGCTCCGAATAGCCGGGCTTGGCAACCGTTTTTGCCGCATAGTCGGCGCCCTTTTCCTTGGTGAATTCGTCCATGATGCGCTGCTGATCGGCTACGCTTCTGCGTGCAGAATCGAGATCGACGGTTACGCCTTCCGCCTCCAGAGCGGCTTTCAGTTCGAGATAAGCGTCGTAAGCTTTTTTCTCTACCTCAACATCGTCGCCGACAGTGTTTGTGAATTTAATGGTCTCGATATTTTTTTCCCAATCCTCGGGCAAAGCGTGAGTCTTGTTGACAAGCGCCATATAATCGATGCCGTCGGTTTTTGCGTCGTCTACGGTCGCTGCCTCGGTCGAAGTGTCGGCTTTTGATGTCGAGTCATTGCCGCAACCGACTGTAAACGCGGCTGTGATTAGGCAAAGACAAAGGATAATGCTGACGTAAAAACTTTTTTTCATATTCAATAACCTCCTTGAATAATATGAAATAATATTTATGTTGTTATTTACGGTTTTTAAAAGTTTGGTGGGGATGAGGAGCGTTTGTTTTTGCGCTGACGGATCGTCAAATTAAATGTCAGTTTGGTTTCAAGCGCCGTTTTGATCTTTTATTTCATACGGCTTATCCCAAGAACCGATCTCTATCAGGTTTCCTTCCGGGTCGGCTATATAACAGGTGCGCTGTCCCCAAGGTTCGGTCGTTGGTTCCATCACGGGTTCTGCGCCGTTTTCCACAGCTGTTTTGAAGGAAGCGTCGACCTCCTCAAGGGTATCTACATAAACCGCCAGCTCAAAGTGACCGTTAAGACCATCGGTATAGTTGTATTTTCGGTTAGTCATTTTTTCAAAGTCTTTTCTGCCGTAGAGCAGGAACAATGTCCCGTCTTTGACAAGATATACGTTTTTCGTATCAACAGACTCTTTTATCTCAAAGCCGAGCACATCTCTGTAAAAACGTATCATTTTACCCATATCATTTACGAATATTCCAAAACCGTCTAATCGCATTGTTTACCTCCGAATCTATTGTATCATATATATTACGAAATTGCATTAGGGAGTAGTGTTTTTTTGCGAGTATTTTCATCCGCCGTGCGCTAACGCTAACGGCTCGGCACAGTCGCCTTCGATTCTCCTCATCTCTACTGTACGGTATAAATGATATTAGGGAGTACCGTCTGGTACTCCCTAATGTCACTGGTGGAGATGAGGGAGTGTTTGATTTAACGAGAGCTTTCTTCTCGCTTGCTGCGGTGTGTGGGGTGGGAAAAAGCTTCTGCAACGCTCTCCTTAAAATCAGTCCGCCGGACT
>CACYDK010000185.1 GCA_902773155.1 uncultured Ruminococcus sp. | reverse complement strand
TAAACACGGGGTGTCGCAGTTTTTGCGACGCCCCGTCTTGTGTGAAATTATTCCCATTCTCTTCTGCCCATAAAAGTCAGGGCGAGCATTCCGGAGCCTACGTGAGTTCCGATTACTGGACCGATATCTGAAACGATAACATCTTTTACATATTTTTTTACCTTCTTTTTAAGCTCCTGAGCGCCATCTGGATAGTTGGCGTGAGCTACGATAACGGTCTGGTTTTCAGCGTCCTCGCCGTATTCTTCAAGCTTACTTACAAGAAGGTCATAAACATTATTAGCTCCTCTGACCTTGCCGACGTTGATCAGCTTGCCGTCGTTATCAATACTTAATACCGGCTTGATCTGTAAAGCCTTCGCAAATGTTGCGGTTACGGACGAGATCCTGCCGCCTCTTTTGAGCTGTTCTATATCGTCAACAACAAACCAGTGGCATATGTTGAGCTTAATGCTTTCAGCGTAATCAACGAGCTCCTTCATATCGGGCTTTCCTTCAGTGTATTTTTTTCCGACATAATACAACAGCAGGCCCTGTCCGACGGACGCGCATTTGGAGTCGACGATTTCGATAGTTCTGTCCGGGTATTTTTCTTTCATATCTCTCGCGGCTATTCTCGAGGTGTTATAAGTACCGCTCAAGCCGGAGGTAAAGGAAACGTAAACAACATCCTTTCCTTCTTTCAGGAACTTGTCAAAGAATTCCAGATATGAATTGTAGCTTATTTGAGTAGTCTGAGACATTACCCCGCTTTTGAGCTTTGAGTAGAATTCTTCAAGACTCATTTCACGGGCGTCCAGATAATGATTGTATGCTTTTTCCTGCATAAGGAAAACCATGGGGAAGACCTCAAGTTTCAATTCCTTTGCAAGCTTGTCGGGAAGGTCGCAGGTCGAATCAGTTACGAGAACATAATCTCCGTATTTACTCATAATTGCCTCCTAAATCAAATATATATATTACGGTTATCATTATAATCAATACCTAAATAAAAGTCAAGAAGGGAGAATAGAGTAAAAGTTCACACTATTCCAAAATAGTGATGTCCGCTCGGTATTTCCATTTACGCCTTATCAGCCCACGGTAAGGTTGTAAATAACTCTAATGTATATTTGTGGGCGGAAAGGCTATGGAAAATAAGTGTGATAAATCACACATATTTTTATAATTTGTATTGTCCGCTCAGTTTGTTCCTTCGGAACAACGAGCGATGACTGAATTTCCATTTACGCCTTATCCGCCCACGGTAAGATTGTAAATAACTTTAATGTATTTTTGTGGGCGGAAAGGCTATGGAAATTATGAATTGCTGTCTTTCTACACTTCGTCGCAAAGAGGTAATCAGCGAACAAAACGGTTGTCGTATAGGCTTTGTGGACGATTTGGAAATAGATATACGTACCGCAAGGGTATGCTCGATAGTAATATACGGCCGACCTAAGTGCTTCGGAATATTCGGCAGATGGGAGGATTGTATCATTCCGTGGGACAAGATTTCTCTTATCGGAGAGGACACTATTCTGGTAAGCTTTAAATATCAAAACCTTAGAAAACATCGGAAAAAACGAGGCTTTTTTAAAGTTTTTTAAAAAAGTCGTATTTCTCCCACGTCCAAAAAAGTTTTAGTCGCTTGGTACTAATTTTGTTAATTACACACAACGTTATTTGCACTATAAAGAAATAGAATTACAAACTGTAACTATTGTAACCTGATTTTTGCTGATCCCGATTTGCATTTTTGAAAAGGATGTGTTTTAATAACGGCGGATCGAAGTTGTGTGAAGCAAAACCTAAACGACTAAAGAGTACGTAGTGATTTAGAACGTAATCGATAGGAGGAAAAGTTTTGAGTAATTCAAATTATAAGCATCTTGCAGCTGAGCCCGCCAGAGCGCGAGTCAGCAACAAAAAAACAGAAACAACTAATACCGTGAAAAAGGTGTCCAAGCTTGGTTCCATCATCGCTTCTTTACTTGTAGTTTGCGCCGCGGTGGTTATACCCAGCGTAACCTTTGTTCAGAACGTTGAAGCGGCTACAAGTGAAAAGAATATAGCTTTC
>CACYDK010000184.1 GCA_902773155.1 uncultured Ruminococcus sp. | reverse complement strand
TTCGCGGTTTCAACAGCGCTGTATTTGCTTTCTAACTATCTGATATACACCTCACATATCATCACTAAGGATAACGTTGTCTTTTTATTTGGCTACGAACTCACTTGGATACTTATTCCGATATGGATTATTGCGATAGTCTTTTGCTTTGCGTTCAAAAAATCCAATACGGATGAATGATTAATCAAGAGGTATTTCGGTTAAGCCAAAAACAGCATAAATACTGAATTGCAGAGGGAAGGGAAAAATCCTTTCCCTCTCTTTTTTCGTTTATTAAGCCAAAATTGGAAAATACAAAAATGGAAAAATAACAAGCGTTTTATTATTTGATTTTTTGTATTTTGTGATTGAAAATATATTATCAACCGTGTTATAATACAAATGACAAGGCGGATGAATCCGCAATAAAAAACACCGGAGGTGCAAAATGAAAACAAAAAGAAAACTGACTTCGCTCAT
The DNA here is from genome assembly GCA_902773155.1 of uncultured Ruminococcus sp. GTDB lineage: Bacteria > Bacillota > Clostridia > Oscillospirales > Acutalibacteraceae > Ruminococcoides. Next base: position 8,770 of record CACYDK010000184.1, on the reverse strand, counting down.
CGCGGTTTTCTCGGCTGCTTTGCTGATGTTCGCCGCTGGCTGCGGCTCAAACACCGAAACCGCTGACAAGGCGACCGACGCCGCTCAGACCGCGACCGAGGCTGAGAAGCCGAAGGTAAAGAACGACGGCGACTACGACAAGGTAGAATACGAGTCGGAGGACGGCGAGCTGACTATCACCGGACTAAAGGACAAAAAGCTGACCTCGGTCACCCTTCCCTCAGTAATCGGCGGTAAGGCCGTAACGCGCGTAGGCTCGAACGCTTTTGAGAACTCAAAGCTCGTCATGGTAGTTATCCCCGAGGGTATCACGGGTATCGGTTCAAGCGCCTTCAAGGATTGCGCCTCACTCAAAGAGGTAAAAGTCCCCGACACGCTGACCAGCGTAGGCGGCTACTCGTTCAGCGGCTGCTCAAAGCTTAAGGAACTCGAGCTTTCCGACAATGTAAGCGCTATCTATATGCACGCGTTCGAGAATTCGGGGCTCGAAGAATTTGAGATACCAAAAAAGACAACGCTGATCAACGACTATACCTTCTTCGGCTGTAAAGACCTCAAGGAGATTTCCGTAAGCGACAGCGTAATCAGGATCGGCGATTCCGCATTTGAGAACTGCGAAAGCCTTGCCGAAGTCGAGATACCTGACAGCGTCAATGTGTTCGGCGGCGCCGCCTTCAAGGGCTGCTCCAATCTGAAAAAGGTTGAATTCGGAAAGGGCCTCCCGTCTGTCGGCACGAGAGTTTTCGAGAATTGCGCTAAAATATCCGGCTTGGAATTCCCCGACAACATCACATCCATAGGTAACCACGCCTTCCACGGCTGTAAAGCTCTCTCGAAGGTCGAGTTCTCCGACGAGATAAAGTCGATCGGCAGCAACGCGTTCGCGGACTGCGCGCTTACAAGCGTGAAGCTTCCTTCCGGCTGCGAGGTAAGCGACAATGCGTTCAACAGCGGAGTGAGTATTAAATCCTGATCATTAAAAAGCATTCCGTACTGTTTTTTCGGGATAGCTGCGTTACAATTTCTGTTGACTTTTGTATGTCGCTCTGCTATAATCTGTTCGGTCAGAACGACAGTATGTTTTTTGAAAAAATGTGTTTATCGGCCAAAACACCGCTATCCGTGATTTTTGGGAGTATTTCGGCTGATCAAACCTTAAAAGGAGATTAAAATGGCTATTAGTTTTAATTCGAATTCTGCTTTTAACCTTAAACCTATTTCATTAGACAATGTGATCGGTGAAGTCAACGGTTTATTGATTAATGGTGAAGAATGCTTATTTGCGTTTAAAACATCTCGTGATCAGTTGGTTTTTACAAACAAGCGAATCATTTCGATCGATGTTCAGGGACTTACCGGAAAGCGAAAATCATTTTCCAGTATGCCTTACTCAAAGATTCAGTATTTTACGATCCAAACACCCGGATTTGCTGAGATAATACCTGATTCTGAACTCTATATAATGTTCAGTAACGGCGCTACGATTAATTTTGAATTTAAAGGGAATACTGATATCGGTCTTATAGGACGTATGATATCAGAATTTGTCCTGTAATTATTCATCTGAACTTTTTTTGAACGCGATAAAACTGAATAAGTACTACATTTTCAGAGGGAAGGGGAGAGCCTTTCCCTCTCTTTTTTTGCTTTGTTATCTGTGAAACAAAAAACAGAGCGGGAACATGTCCCGCCCTGAAAGGCTTTTATTATATTATCCGCATTTGTTTAGCGGCTGACCATTGTTCCGCCCCATTCAACAACGGTGAAGCCCTGTCTCTCGGGAGCGGTAAGCTCCTGCGCTGGCAGCTCGGTGAAGCTGTCGGACGGCTTCCACGCCATAAATACCCGGATGAGAGTATCGGGATTGGGGTCGATGTTCAGCTTGGCCGCGTCTGTGTAAGCCTCCTGCTGGAAGGAGATGATGTTGTACGGGTTTTTCTGCATTTTCTCAAGCCAGAATACGATGAATTCGTTTGCCTCGCGGCGGTTGAGTCCCAGTTTAGCGAGAGCGTCCTCGAGGAAGGCTGCGGTGTCGCTGCCCTTAACGCAGAAGCCCTTTGAAAAGTCGTAGTCGGCGTTGAGCTTGGCCTCCCAGAAGAGGTAGCTGTACTCCATACCGTTTTTGTCGGTGAGAGTTCCGTCGGGGTTCGCGGTGACGTTCCAGCCGTCGCCGTAGGACGGATATGTGCAGGTGAATTTGCCGTTAATGTCGAGCTTTACGCTGACGTCGGTTTTCTCGTCGGGATATAAGTAGATTACCGGCTTGTAGCAAACGTCAGGGTCAGGCTCGAACGTGGAGGGCAAGATGCTGACCAGATCGCCCTCAACATGTTCGCTGTAGTCGTTACTGAAGTAAACGTTACGGCAGGTGCAGGTAACACGGTCGCCTACGCACCAATCATCGCTAAGGTGGTCGTTGATCTTATAGTACTCCGGCAGAGAAGTGAGCGGACGGCCGAAGAAGCAGTCGGAATAGATCGCTTCAATTACTAAATTAAAGGTGATTTCATAATTGGTGGGAACAATTTCCTCTTTGTTCACCCAAGGCTCGCCGTCATAGGGTAATCTGCCGTTCTCGTCATATTGGGGATCCGTTCCTGTGGGCTCTTCTGTAGGAGCCTGTGTGGGAGTTTCGGTGGGAGCCTGTGTGGGAGCCTCTGTGGGAGCTTCTGTGGGAGCTTCTGTGGGAGCTTCTGTCGGAGCCTCTGTCGGAGCCTCTGTCGGAGCCTCAGTGGGTGCTTCTGTGGGCGCTTCCGTGGGCGCTTCTGTAGGCTCTTCCGTGGGCGCTTCTGTAGGTGCCTCAGTAGGTGCCTCAGTAGGTGCCTCGGTAGGAGCTTCTGTGGGAGCCTCTGTCGGAGCCTCTGTGGGAGCCTCGGTCGGAGCCTCTGTGGGTGCCTCTGTCGGAGCGGGCTCAGTAACGGCCTCGGCCTTAGGTCTATTGTCTACAACCGTTACCCTGAAAGTCAGATTTGCAGAGTACACCTTTTTCTTACCGGATTTTTTCTTAGCTGCGGTGTATTTTACCTTAACCGAAACAACGGCTTTTCCCTCTTTTTTCGCGGTGATTTTTCCGCTTTTCGTTACAGTAACGGTCTTTTTGTTCGAGCATTTGTAGCTCGTGCTTTTTACGCTAACGCCCTTGGCTTTTTTGAGCTTGATTTTAGTTGTGCCGTATACGTTTTTGCCGTTCTTTTCGGTGATCGTGAGGGTCGCCGAGGTTTTGCTGAGCTTAACGGGCTTAGCGGCGGCAGTCGCGCCGAAGGGCAACGCGGCGAAAACGCCCGAAACCATAAGCGCGGAAAGTAAAATTGAGATTATTTTTTTCATAATTTCTCCTAGATTAGTGTTTCTATTATAAAGGTCACGTTTTTCGTGCCTAAAACGCGGATAGCTTTTTTCAGTAAATTTTATTTAGTAGCCAAAGCGGAATTCTGCCGAACGGCTCGGCTGCCGGTAATCAGCTTCAAAAGCTTCGGGGTGAATCTTGACAGCAGCTTATAAAGCAGATACGATAACCCGATCATCGCCGGAAGAAAAACCGCGCGGAATATAATGTTCACAGCGCTTACGGAAAATCCCGTCGGCTGCAAGCTTTTTATTAAATCCAAAATGTATTGGTAGATAGGATAGTGGATAGCGTATAGGATGAACGAAACGTTGTAAATCTTTCTCTCCTTACAAAGCCTGGCAGGGAAGAAGCGTATCAGCAACATCGGTATCGAGGCCAAAATAAGCGACGTCCTGAGATCTACCAAGTCCTTAGACGAAAGCAGTACACCGAACACAAGAACAAACGCGATGACCTTTAGCGACTCCAGATCGTCCGGCTTGGGGAAATGCAACCCGAAGTATGCTCCCAAAAGGAAAGAAGGAATATATTTTATCGCTACCGGAACGATCCCGTAGCTTGCAAAGGCCGAGCACGCCTCGTTAGTGGTTACGAACTGAACCGCAAAAAACGAGACCATAACCGTAATGAACCCGACTACCTTGTTTTTCAGTAATAGCAGTAGGATCGGAGTCAGAAGAGTCAAAGCGAAAACCGTGTAAATATACCACAGAGGGATATTGGGCGGAAAACCGCCGAACAGAAACATTGATTTTAAGTAGAAAGTAAAGATATCCATAGACCTGAAACGGCCTGTCAGGTAATAGATCCCGAGCACCAAAAACTCCCAGAAAAGATACGGAACCAGCAGGGTCATAACGCGTGACTTTATCTTTCTGAGTATCGTGCTTTTCGAAAGATTTCTGAACAGAAGAAAGCCGGTTATCGCAAAGAAGTAACTCAGCGCGATAGTCGCGAGCTGTTCGTTCAGCGTATTAGTCCACTTGTAAATCGCCAGATCCAGATCAGAAAGGGACTGTAGCGGAATCATAACGTGATAGATTACAAATACACAGGTCATATAAAACCCAAGCGCCGGCAGACATTGGATTTTATTGTCAGCGATTTTGTTTTTCATAGTGCCTCCTTAGTTTGTTGGTCTCAAAAATTATAACCTTAGTCAAGGCTTTTTTGTGACAATATTCTCAAAAAATTATACCATATGTTGACGCTTTTTCAATTGCTATGTGTTACAAAAAGGCGGCTTTTAAGGTGTTTTGTTAAAACAACACAAAAAAATAACATAAAATATTAAAATTTAGTTGCTATTTGTTTAGTATGATGTTATAATTAATCCGAAAAAACGGCATTGTTAAGGAGGCCAAAATGAGGGTAAAGATCACTTCCGACAGTACCTGCGACCTTTCGCAGGAAATAATTGAAAAGTACGATATATATGTTCTGCCGCTTTATGTTTCTCTCGGAGCCGAAACCCGACGCGACGGGGTAGAGGTGAGCCCGGAGGATATCTATTCATATGTCAGGGAGACCGGCAAGCTCCCCACTACCTCTGCGCCGAATATCGGCGACTACCTCGACATGTTCAGAAAATGGCGCGACGAGGGCTTTGAGGTAGTGCACTATTGTATCAGCGGCGATTTTTCGAGCGCGTGCCAAAACGCTCAGATGGCGGCCGAGGAGATAGGCGGCGTCAGCGTGGTCGATTCAAGGAACCTTTCCACAGGCCAGGGGCTCGTGGTGCTTTACGGAGCCGAAATGGCTCAGCGCGGTGCCTCCGCCGACGAGATAAAGCGCGCCTGCGACAATATGGTTGACAAGGTCGAAGCGAGCTTCGTCGTTGACAGCATCGACTATCTGTACAAGGGCGGCCGTTGCTCGGCGCTAGCGGCGTTCGGCGCAAATCTTCTCAAGCTCAAGCCCTGCATCGAGGTTATCGACGGCAAAATGAAGCCCACCAAAAAGTACCGCGGAAATATCGACAGGGTTATCCTGAGCTATGTCGACGACAAGCTCAAGGATCGTACCGATATCGATACCCACAGAATCTTTATCACCCATACCGCCTGCAACCCCGAGACGGTCAAGCTCGTTTCCGAAAAGGTCAAGTCATATTTCGGGTTTGACGAGATCATAGAGACCACAGCCGGCTGCACCGTGACCTCCCACTGCGGCCCCAACACCCTGGGAGTGCTCTTCATCAGAAAATAATAAATTGTACCTTTTTTGATTTTTATCTGTACCCCTTTTTAAAGGAAATTCCCCCGCTGGGGGAAATGTCAGCAAATGGCTGACAAAAGGGGTGCCGCCCTCGCTAAGAGGGTCAAAATCGTTAGCCCAAGGGGCTCGATTTTGGGGGATTACTCCTCCTTAAGATGAAGTTCATCTGTGAGACCGCTCCGCTACACGATCCCCGCGAATTGGCTCACTACGCTCGCAACAATTCGCACCCCTTTAAAAAGGGGTACAAATTGCGAATTGCAAAAAGGACAGACGGATAGCTTTTTAGCTACCCGTCTGTCCTTTTTACTTAGGATTCGTTCTTGGCCATTTCTTCTTCAATTTTTGCCATTAGCACGCTCGGAGCCAGCTCGAGCGCGTCGGCAAGTTTGATGAAGGTTTTCAGCGTGGGGATTCTCTCCCCGCGCTCGATCGCACTTAAGTGCGTTCGGCCAATGTCGGCAAAGCTGCTTACGATCTCTTGCGAAAGTTTCTTTGCCTGTCTTTCGCGGAGGATCACATTGCCTATAGTGTTATTATCCATGTATAATTCATTCCTTTCTGTAGGAAGTGATATTATTATAGATAATTTTTCGCACTATCACGAACACATATGTGTTCAAAAAAATATTATTAATATGTTACAATATTTTCAACTAATCGGAAAAATTATTGTTCATCATTAAAATGACGAATAATGTGAACAATATACGTCCGAAAATTAGTTGATTTGCGGGGTTACCCCGCTGTTGCGGTACGTCGCGATCTTCGCGGCAGCATACATTATATATAAAATGTGGGGTCAGATGTTGCAGTACTGAATTTTTTTCACAAAAAAACAAAAAATAAAAAATTTTAGAAAGGATGAATTTATCCAATGCAAATGACTAAAAAAGTCCTGTCAATCGTTCTGGCGGTAATGATGGTCGTTTCCATGATGGTTGTCGGTGCTGTTTCGGCTAACGCGGCAGGCGAAAACTTTGAAGTTGTTGCGTTAGGCGACGGAGCTACAGGCGATGTAGGCAATCAGTTCGTTGACATTAACGACGCTATGGCTGCTGCCGGCGATAACGGTACTATTAAGCTTATCGCAGATATGGAGTTCGACGGTAACTCAGGGTTTATTTTTGTTTCCAGCAAGAATAGTATCACTTTCGATCTTAACGGTCACAAAATTACAAGCAATCAGACATCGGGTATCAACCTTAGCTCAACGTTGCCCGGTTATGCTACATTTACAGTTAAAGATACATCCAGCCCTAAGAAGGGTGAGATTATTACAACTGTAAGACCTGATTATGCAGGTTGCGCATGTATTTCCGGTAACACAGGTCGTGAAATCGTAATCGAAAGCGGTAAATTTACAAGCGACGGTAAGGCTCTTTATGTTGAAGGTAAAGGCGCTACAATCAAGAGCGGTACATTTAACGGTGACATCTACGGTGAAGCTCCTGTAGAGATTAAGGGCGGCACGATCAACGGTGACGTAACAGTTACCGGCACCGGCTTCTATTTCGATTCAAGCTGGGGTTCCCACAGTGATGCCAGCACAGCTACAATTACCGGCGGTACAATCAACGGTGACGTAACTCAGGCTGCTGCTTCTAACGCTATCACAATTTCCGGCGGTACAATCAACGGCGACGTAGTTCCCGCTGCAGGTTCTGATTCTGTTACAATCACAGGCGGTACTTTCGCAGGTGACGTAAGCGCGTATGTTGACATGACAGATGTATTATGGATTTACACTAATGCTCAGGGTAAAGTTTCATATCTGAAATCTTCTCCATCTGCTTACAACAATGGTACATATGTACTCCAAAAAGATATCACAACTACTTCTTATATCACTCCGAGCGGTACATCCTGCAAAGACATAACTATTGATCTCAACGGTCATACCTATACTTCTTCCTCCACTAGAGGTTACGCAGTATTATTAGGCCGCAACGGCACTGCTGCTTCTCCTAATAAGTTCACATTAAAGAACGGTACACTCGTTTACACTAACGCTTCTTCAGAATTCGCAGCTGTTCAGGCACAGGGTAAATATAACGATATCGTAATTGATAACGTAACAATTACCTCAGCTGTTGCAGGCGTATCTGTATTATCCGAGAACCAGAACGTTACAATTAAGGATTCCAGTATTATAGTAGACGGTGCTGATTTTGCTTTAGCGACAAACGGTTCTAAAACAAAGAACGGTACTATCACAGTAGAGAATAGTACACTTAAGTCGACAGGAGCAACTGCTGTTTATCTTCCCGGCGACGCTGACGCTACCTTTACAGATTGTACCGTAGAAGGTAAGACTGCTATCTATGTTAAGTCCGGCGACGTTACTATCAACGGCGGTACATATACCGGAACCGGCGATAGAACTTATACATATTACGGCAACGGATGCTATGCTACAGGCGACGCTATCGTAGTTGATAACTGCGGTTATCCCGGCGGTGCACCTGATGTAAACATTCAGGATGGTACGTTCGTTGGCGGCGAAGGCCACGACGCTGTAGCAAGCTATGTAAAACAGGATGATCCGACAGAGACCGGTAATTACGATAGAGTTGAGAATATCATCACAGGCGGTGCATTCTCCAACAATGCTACTCCTCACGTAGACGGCGGCTTCACAACAAAGGGCAACGATAATTATTATCATGTAGTTAGCTATGATGACGCTATGGCTAAGGAAGATGACGGAAGCCACTTTGGTATCGACGATAACCTCTATGCAAATCTTAAGCTTCTCGGCGCTCAGAAGAAGGAACTGCTCGGAGACGATTATAAGAACACTTCCGAGTCAGGTCAGGAAGGCGACTACAACATCAGATTTGTTGCTGTAATCAACTCCGACATCATCGCAGGCGCAGAGGACTACGGTTTTGTTGTAGCTAAGGCCGGTTCAAACAAGGTAACTGCAGATTATGCAGGAAAGTTTGACAAGTTGGTTGCTAACTGGGGCAATGGAGAGAAGACTATCTCCGCTAAGGGTACATTTAATAATGTATGCGATAATATAACGTACGGTGATCCCGATAAGACTTCGACATACAAATATGTAACATGCGCGATAAACAATCTTGATAATGATACAGATTCAGTTATTGCCCGCTTCTTTGTAAAGGTTGGCGGTAAGTACTATTACTCCAACTATACAACAGGCAACACCGACTATAGAGGTTGCGTAGCAAACTA
>CACYDK010000183.1 GCA_902773155.1 uncultured Ruminococcus sp. | reverse complement strand
TCCATTCAACAAATTGTATTTTCTGCCTGAAATTGCAAAAGATAAATGGGCAAGTGATTTAATTAATTTGATAGATAAGGGAGATTTAAGATATGAAGGCAACAGGAATTGTAAGGCGGATCGACGACCTCGGGAGAGTGGTTATCCCCAAGGAAATCCGCAGAACTCTCAGAATCCGCGAGGGCGACCCTCTGGAGATTTACACCGCTACGGACGGAGAGGTTATTTTCAAGAAGTACTCACCGGTCGGGGAGATGTCGGAATTCGCGGGGCAGTACGCGGACGTGCTGTCGCGGATCTCGGATCTGCCGACGCTTATCTCTGACCGCGACCACATTATAGCCGCGGCGGGAGTGAGCCGCCGAGAGTTCCTTGAGCGGAGGATCACCTCGGTGCTCGAGAATTATATGGAAAACCGCCGAAGCTTTCAGTCGCGGCAGGGCGAGACCGCGGACGTTTATCCCGTGGAGGGGATCGACCGAGCCGCGGCCGTGATTTATCCGATCATAGCCGCCGGCGACGTCACGGGCGCGGTGATCATGCTGCAAAACGGCGAGAAATCCCCCTCCGAGACGGAAACAAAGCTCGCGCAAAGCGCCGCAGCCTTCCTTGGAAAACAGATGGAAAATTAGTAAAGACCCCCGGGATCGGGGGTCTTTTGTTTAGTCGCCAAGATTCTTTTTCTTGGATACCTGTACCTTGCTGTCGTAACCGGCAAAGGCGTTTTCTACAACCGACTTCTCCGGTGACTTTGAGATAAGGCTTACTATAGGCACGATAACAAGTCCTACGACCATCGCAAGTGTGCCGGAGCGGATGGACGAGGCAAAGAGATAGTTGAGCACGGGTATTGAGAAATTGTTGCCCGAAAGCGAGATATAAAGCTGAAGGATCTCGATGCCGCAGCCTGTGATAAAGCTTGCGATAACGCCGGCCTTTGTGGTTCTTTTCCAGTAAAGCCCGTAGAGGAACGGAGCGAGGAAGGCTCCCGCGAGAGCTCCCCAGCTTACGCCCATCATCTGAGCGATGAAGGTGAAGCCAAAGGTGTCCTTGACGATCGCGATAACAGCCGAGACAATGATGAAGAATACGATGAATACTCTCATAATGAGCACCTGCTTCTTCTCGTCAGACTTCTTCTTGGTTCTGGGCATGATAACGTCGAGGGTGAGCGTCGAGCTCGAGGTGAGCACGAGCGACGAGAGGGTGGACATTGAAGCCGAAAGCACGAGTACGATAACGATCGCAACGATTACCGGCGAAAGGTCGGAGAGCATTGTCGGGATGATTCCGTCAAAGTTTACCTTGCCGTCGGCCGATACTACGGAATCGCCGTAAAGTCTGCCGAAGCCGCCGAGGAAGTAACATCCGCCGGCTACGATGAGCGCGAAGGCTGTCGAGATGATCGTGCCCTTTTTGATCGAGGCCTCGCTGCGGATAGCGTAGAACTTGCCGACCATTTGCGGAAGTCCCCAGGTTCCGAGAGAGGTGAGGATAACTACGAAGAGCAGAGCGAGCGGATCGGTGCCGAAGAACGAAGCAAAGCCGCCGTTGAGACCTGTACCCGTGTCTATTTTTGAGAGCGAGTTAACAGCCTCGGTGAAGCCGCCGTTGCGAACGAGAACCGCTACTACTACCGCCACGATTCCGAACAGCATTACGATTCCCTGGATGAAATCGTTGATCGCCGTGGCCATATAGCCGCCGAATATTACGTATACCGCGGTGAGAGCGGCCATGATGAGAATGCATACCCAGTACGGCAGGTTGAACGCCATATTGAACAGGCTCGAAAGTCCGTTGTAGAGCGAAGCCGTGTAGGGGATCAGGAAAATGAATACGATAATCGAGGCGATGATCCTAAGCGAGGGCGAGTCGAAGCGCGAGCCAAAAAAGTCGGGCATGGTGCGGCTGTCAATCTTCTGAGTCATAACTCGTGTGCGGCGTCCGAGGATTACCCACGCTAGGAGCGAGCCGATAAAGGCGTTTCCGAGTCCGATCCATGTTGAGGCGAGACCGAAATTCCATCCGAACTGTCCGGCGTAGCCGACGAAGATAACCGCCGAGAAATACGAGGTTCCAAACGCAAAGGCCGTGAGCCACGGACCTACGGAGCGTCCGCCCAGGACAAAACCGTTTACATCTGTCGCGTGTCTGCGGCAGTAAATGCCGACGCCTATCATTACGGCGAAAAAGACCGCGATCATTGCAATCTGAATAATCAAAATGTCAAATCCTTTCAATTTAGTTTAGCACTTTAAAGTGTAACACTTTAAATTCCAAAAGTCAACAACTTTTTTCAGTCGTCGCTTGGTTTTTGTTTAAAAAAACAGAAAACGGTCGGGAAGGTGAGTTCTCATTTTGCGGAACCCGTCTACCCGACCGGTTATTTCTGTTATTTGGTTTTATGTATGGCCGAGATCAAAGCGCCGTTTCAAAGGCGGAACCGGCCGCAGGGGCTCCCTGCCCGCTATTTGGCGAATTCTACCGCGCGAGCCTCGCGGATGATGTTTACTTTGATCTGACCGGGATACTCGAGATCCTGCTCGATCTTTTTACAGATCTCTCTGGCGAGCGGAACCATACGATCGTCGCTGACGACCTCGGGCTTGACCATGATTCGAACCTCACGTCCGGCCTGAATAGCGAAGCTCTGCTCTACGCCGTTAAAGGAGGACGCGACCTCCTCGAGCTTCTGGAGTCTTTTGATGTAGTTTTCGAGATTCTCTCGTCTTGCGCCGGGACGCGCGGCCGAGATAGCGTCGGCGGCCTGTACGATACAGGCGACGACGGTTTTGGGCTCAACGTCGCCGTGATGAGCGTGAATGGCGTGAACGACCGCCTCGCTCTCCTTGTACTTTTTGGCGACATCGACGCCGAGCTCGACGTGGCTTCCCTCCATCTCGTGGTCGAGAGCCTTACCGATATCGTGAAGAAGTCCGGCGCGCTTTGCGACAGTCGGATCGATCCCGAGCTCTGAGGCGATCATACCCGAAATATAGGCGACCTCTAAGCTGTGATCGAGCACGTTCTGACCGTAGCTGGTTCTGTAGCGAAGCTTGCCGAGGAGCTTAACGAGCTCGGGATGAATACCTCTGATACCCATATCGAGCACGGCTCTTTCGCCGGCCTGCTTGATTTTCTGGTTCACCTCGCGGCGAGCCTTCTCGATTGTCTCCTCGATTCTGGCCGGATGTATACGGCCGTCGGCGATGAGCTTTTCGAGGGCTACCCTCGCGATCTCTCTCCTTACGGGCTCAAAGCTCGAGAGAGTGATAGCCTCGGGAGTATCGTCGATGATAAGATCGACGCCCGTGGCGTTCTCGATAGCGCGGATGTTACGGCCTTCGCGGCCGATGATACGACCCTTCATCTCGTCGTTAGGCAGAGCGACTACCGAAACAGTGGCCTCCGAGACCTGGTCGGCGGCCAAGCGCTGGATCGAGAGCGAAATGATCTTTCTGGCGAGCTTTTCGCTGTCGTCCTTAAGCTGCTCCTCGTACTCGAGGATTTTGACTGCCTTTTCGTGAGAAAGCTCGTGATCGAGCTGCTCGAGCAGATAGGCCTTTGCCTGTTCGATGGTGAAGCCGGAGATCCTTTCGAGCATTTCGAACTGGCTCTTCTTCATCTGCTCCACCTCGGCCACCTTGGCGTCGGCTTCCTTGAGTCGCTTGTTTACCTTTTCTTCCTTGTTCTCAAGATTATTCATCTTGCGGTCAAGGTTTTCTTCCTTCTGCTGAATTCGTCTTTCCTGACGCTGCACCTCTCTGCGGCGGTCGGCGATCTCTTTTTCGCTCTCGTTGCGCAGGCGGTGGATCTCGTCCTTGCCCTCAAGAACCGCTTCCTTTTTCTTTGCCTCGGCTGTTTTCATAGCCTCGGAAATGATCTTGTTGGCCTCCTGTTCAGCACTGCCGATTTGCTTTTCCGCTACGCGCTTGCGGTGAGCCGCGCCCAAGATAAAGCACAGCACGCCCGCCACAGCTGCGGCGGCTACAGCGATGATTATCGCTAAATAAATTGGCAGCATCGTGACACCTCCTTGATTGATACTTTTAATTTCGTGTAAAAATCAACCTCAGGTGCCGTTAAGCAAGATATTCAATTTTCATTGATATTTTAAAGCGCGTGACGCGCGAAATAAGTTGATTTACTCTATATTAAGGCCGAAAAACCGAGTCCGCGGCTTTGGCGCGGGAAAGCGGCCGGTACTAAAGGGTAAATCCCGGAAATTAAAATATCTATAAATAACGGCTCTTTCGAGTCTGATTACGGAGACAAAGTCTCCCGATAAAGCTCAAACCGGCTCGGAAAGCGTTTTATCAAATACACTGTGAGGCTTTCCGACAATTATCGCCCGAGCGGATCATACGCTAAACGCGGGTGATAACATCCCCAATACCGGTTTCGGTGAAAGAAAATGACAAATAGTCAAATATCACAAACTTTCACATATATATAGTATCTTAAATTTACGAATATGTCAAGAATAAACTTCACTACCCAGCGAAGATTTTTGGCTGAAAGCGGCTTTTTCTGTGCGTTTTTTACAGTATGTGACTATGCTTCACTTGCTGGTTATGCACATTTTGTAACGTGCCCTAACTTTTTGTTATTTACGCCGAAAAACGCCTGTTTACCGCAAAAAATTTTTCCGTATTTCTCAAAAACACTTGCAATTAGAGGGGAAATACAATATAATTATCTTAAACTTTTAACATAGGAGGAATATATTATGTCAGTAAAAGTTGCTATTAACGGTTTCGGCCGTATCGGACGTCTCGCTTTCAGACAGATGTTCGGCGCAGAGGGCTACGAGGTAGTTGCTATCAACGATCTTACAGCTCCCGCAATGCTCGCTAACCTTCTCAAGTATGATACAGCTCAGAAGGGCTACTGCGGCACTATCGGCCAGAACCTCCACACTGTAGAGGCAGGCGAAAACTCCATTATCGTTGACGGTAAGGAGATCACCATTTACGCTAAGCCCAACGCTGCTGAGCTTCCCTGGGGCGAGCTCGGAGTAGACGTTGTACTCGAGTGCACAGGCTTCTACTGCTCAAAGGCCAAGAGTCAGGCTCACATCGACGCAGGCGCCAAGAAGGTTGTTATCTCTGCTCCCGCAGGCAACGACCTCCCCACAGTTGTATTCTCTGTTAATGAGGACATCCTCACAGCTGACGATACAATCATCTCCGCTGCTTCCTGCACAACCAACTGCCTCGCTCCGATGGCTGCTGCTCTTAACAAGTACGCTCCGATCCAGAGCGGTATCATGAGCACCATCCACGCTTACACAGGCGACCAGATGATCCTCGACGGTCCTCACAGAAAGGGCGACCTCAGAAGAGCAAGAGCAGGTGCTGCTAACATCGTTCCTAACTCCACAGGTGCTGCTAAGGCTATCGGCCTTGTTATCCCTGAGTTGAACGGCAAGCTTATCGGTGCTGCTCAGAGAGTTCCTACATTCACAGGTTCCACAACTATCCTTCACGCTGTTGTTAAGGGTGAGGCTACAGTTGACGGTATCAACGCTGCTATGAAGGCTGCTTCTAACGAGTCATTCGGTTACAACACAGACGAGATCGTTTCAAGCGATATCATCGGTATGAGATACGGCTCACTCTTCGATGCAACTCAGACAATGGTTCTTCCTCTTGACAATGGAACAACTCAGGTTCAGGTTGTATCTTGGTATGATAATGAGAACTCATACACAAGCCAGATGGTTCGTACAATCAAGCACTTCGGTAGCCTTCTTAAGTAATTAAGAATATCTTAGTGAGATTACAAAGGGTTGTCGGTTTTCCGACAACCCTTTTTATGTTATACTGAATAAGGTTTGTGATTTTTTGCGAATCCCACAGAATAAGCAAAGACAAGAGGGAGATATATGAACGATTTTATGGACGGTTTCGGGGGTAAGAGATCCGATTATACACTTGAGGAGATAGAAGAGGCCAAGAAGCGCCAGAAGAAAAACGGCAAGACCTTTATGGAGAATCTGTCGGACATAAAGGCGGAGAAGAAGGGTACTGCTGCTCAGATAAAGATGCAGGATCTTCAGAAGAATGTACAGGCTGCCGCCGGAAGAACGCAAAGCGCCGCAGCTGCAGCAGACAGCGTCAATGCTGCGCTTAGGAATTCGACTGAGGATATAAACAGAGCATTAAAGGAACTTAATACCAATGTGGAATCAGATTTCGGTGTGGCGACATCGGCTGCAGCCGTATCAGCGACAGCGGATAATCCAGATGTCCTTAAGAACTTTGACGGACTTATAGATGAACTTAAGAAGAATGTGTTCGGTCAGGATGAGTTCATAAAAAAACTCATAATCGCATTCAAGCGCCCTTTTGTTTCCGAGAGAGATCATAACGATGCTTTAAACAGCGTATTCATTACGGGACCTGAGTGCAGCGGCAAACATTATGCGCTTAAGCTTATTACGGCTGAACTTAACAAGCGTCGTGTGGTAAGTGGAGACAGTCCGTATACGATCGATCTGTCGTTGTATCCTTCCGCTGCAGAGGAGAAACTTTTCCTTCAGGATCTGTATTCCGCCCTTCAGAACAAATCATCCGTAATTGTATTTGAAAATATGGAGAACTGCCATATCTCCATGCTTACACGTATAAGCGATCTTGTGACGACCGGCGAATGCAGACTTTCGGAGCGATATGTGATGTCGAACGGTCAACTTGTCGGCGTGACCAATGCGCTTGCCGGGGAGACGGTCGGTTCCTTCGAGGCAAAAGGCAAATATCTGATCTTTATGGGTAAGATGCCGCTTGATAAGCTGGCCGGCATAATGGGTGCGCCTTTTGTTAATGCTTTGGGGGATGTGTGCATAACCTCTGAACTTGATAAAGAGGCTGTTGATAAGATCAATACGGTTAAGAAGGAACAGCTTATTGCGAGGTGTAAGAAACAGCTTGCATATGATGTGGAGACTGATGAAGGCTTTGATTCATATATGGTATCTCAGACATCCAGAAACAGAGGACTTAAGGGTGTGCTTGATACCTATGATGAGACCATTCGTGCGTTGTCTGAAATGAGGCTTGAGAGAGATGATCTGTCGGGCAAGAAGCTTACGCTCACATGCAAGGACGGTCTGCCTTATATACGTATTGACGAAGCGGAGGAGATAAGACTAAGCGATTATCTTCCTTCCGGCTATAACGGAGAAGAAGAGGCTGTTGAGAGAGAACTCGACAATATTGTCGGTCTTGATATGGTCAAGGATTATATCAGAAGTCTTAAGGAATATTATGCGATGCAGAAGCGTCGTCGTGAGGAAGGACTTAAGGCGGGAGAACTCAATAAGCATATGATCTTTACCGGTAATCCGGGTACCGGCAAGACAACCATTGCTCGTATAGTCAGCAAGTATCTTAAGGCTATAGGAGTTCTTTCGGGCGGACAGCTTGTGGAAGTATCAAGAGGCGATCTGGTAGGACGTTTTGTGGGTCATACGGCACCTCTTGTGAACCAGGTGGTTAAATCTGCACTTGGCGGAGTGCTCTTTATAGACGAGGCATATTCGCTGTACAGGGGAGAGGATGACAGCTTCGGCCTTGAAGCAATAGATGCGCTTGTTAAATGCATAGAGGATAACAGAGACAATCTCATAGTTATTTTAGCGGGTTATTCCAAGGAGATGGAAGAGTTCTTAGAGTCGAATTCGGGCCTTAAGAGCCGATTCCCGAATATCATTGATTTTCCGGATTATACCGCAGATGAACTGGTGGCCATATCGAAGATCACGGCTAAGTCCAAGGGCTATGAGATAGATGAAGATGTCTTAAAGCCAATGCACGATTTCTATGAAAAAGTACAGTCGACTAATGCGCGTGAAGCCGGTAACGGCAGACTGGTCCGCAATAAGGTCGAAGAAGCGATACTCAATCAGTCCAAGAGGCTTGTGGCAGAACCGGATGCCGATATCTCACTTCTTACGGGAGCGGATTTAGAACTGTAGACAGTGTGTTCGTCACCTGCTATAATAAGAGTCGCCGGCATACAGTCGGCGACTTTTCTGTGACAATGCGCAAGTCACAGAGATGATATAAATAATTTATAGGAGGACATGATTATGTCATTGAACAAGAAGAGTGTTGATGATTTCAACGCAAAGGGCAGAAGAGTACTTGT